>JBAXCM010000443.1:0-4128 GCA_037141475.1 Verrucomicrobiota bacterium
GTGGCGTTGCCTGCGGCCGTGTTGCTATTATGGCTGTTGGCGGTGACTAAGTTCACAGACATGGGGGCCTACATCGTCGGTTCGCTCATCGGGCGGCACAAACTCATCCCAAACGTGAGCCCGGGCAAAACCTGGGAAGGACTCGGTGGCGCTCTGATATTTTCCCAGCTGGCCGGTTGCGGCCTGTTTGCGGCCTTTCCTAGGGAGTTGGCGGTGCTTGGCAGTTGGGGACATGTGGTTTTTTTAGGACTCCTGTTGGCGGCGCTGGCGGTCATCGGGGATTTGGCCGAAAGCGTGGTGAAACGCGCCCTTCAGGCCAAGGACTCCGGGTCCATCCTCCCGGGTATCGGCGGCGGACTGGATCTCATTGACAGCATTTGCTTCACCACTCCGGCACTCTACTTCTACCTCCAATGGGTGTTGCTTCCCGCCTCATGAGTTCACCTCGAAAACGCCGCGTCGTTCTACTCGGGTCCACCGGCTCCATTGGCGGCTCCACCCTGAAGGTCGCAGCCCACTTGGCAGGGCACATCGAACTCGTCGGCCTTGCCGCTGCAAGCAATATCGCTCAACTCGCCCAGCAAGTGCGCGACACCGGAGTGCAACAGGTGGCTATCTACGACGCCAGCAAGGTGGCTGCACTGCGGGCCTTGTTGCCAACTGGCGTGCAAATTCATGTTGGCGCGGAAGGTTTGGTTCATCTGGCCACACTCGCAGAAGCGGACATGGTCTTGGTGGCCATTGTCGGCACAGCGGGTTTGGAACCGGCGCTCGCTGCAATCGAGGCGGGCAAGGATCTTGCCATCGCCTCCAAAGAAATCCTAGTCATGGCCGGCGAACTCATCACCGCTGCCGCCACCCGCCACGGCGTGAAATTGCTGCCTGTGGATAGCGAGCACAACGCAATTTTCCAATGCCTCGACGGCCAGCGCGGCGGGGCGGAGGCCGTGGCACGACTGATTCTAACAGCATCCGGCGGTCCCTTCCGAACCATGGCCGCGGCCGACTTGGCGCGGGTAACTCCAGAGCAGGCGCTGCGCCATCCGACCTGGGAAATGGGACCTAAAATCACCATTGATTCCGCCACCCTGTTCAACAAAGGCTTGGAAATGATCGAAGCACGTTGGCTCTTTGGCATCGGCATGGAGCGCATCGACGTCTTGGTTCACCCGCAAAGCATCATTCACTCAATGGTCGAATTCCGCGATGGCTCGCTGCTCGCCCAATTGAGCCGCACCGACATGTGTTTCCCAATCCAATACGCACTCACTTGGCCGGAGCGGGTCGCCGGCGGCCTGCAGGCCCCGGATTTTGCGGCCCTAGCCAAACTGGAATTCGAAGCGCCGCGCGATGACGTGTTTCCGGCGTTGGGTCTGGCGCGCCGAGCCGGTCTTTGCGGCGGCACGCTGCCGGCGGTTTTCAATGCGGCCAACGAGGTGGCTGTGGCGGCGTTCCGCAGCGGGCAACTGTCATTTCCCGGTATCTGGGCCTGCGTGGCAGCCGCGATGGACGCCCATCAGGTTGAACCGTCGTCCTCCTTGGCCGCAGTACTCACCGCCGATCACTGGGCTCGTGAATACGCCACCAGCTTTTGCCAACCGGGTGCCTAAGACGGCCGCCTCCCGATATTTCCACTCCTCTTCCTCCGCTCTTCCCACCTATCTTTCCCGCCATGAATCGCACACCCCTTCTCGCCGCCTTGCTGTTGATGCTGATTCCCTCCACCCTCAACGCATCCCCAGCCGACGCCTCACGCGTCGAAAAAAACTTTCAGCTTTCACTCGATAAGTGGTCACTGGACGTGGCTGCCGCGACCACCCCCGAAGCCCGCGCCAAGGTTTGGAGCGAGCGCCCGGATCCCGCCGCCGCTGCCAAACAAATGTGGGCCATCATCGGCCCGGAGTTGCGCGAACCATGGACTCTCGAACCGGTGGCTTGGTTCCTGAGCATTACCTCCAGCCTGCGCAATGCCCAGCCTAACGGCAATACCAACAAAGCCTTCGCCGAGGAAATTAAGGCCATCTATGCGGCCATCGAAACTTACCACGTGAAAAGCCCGTCGTCCCCGGCCACCGAACCGTCCAAGCTCCCGCCGCTCTGTCTCGCATTGGCTGCCAGCGACGACCCTCGCTCACTCTCCCTGCTAGAAAAAATCCAGTCCCTCCACACCGACAAAAAAATCCGCGGAGTCGCGGCTCTGGCCATTGCCATGCGTCTCAAATTCCTCGGCGATGATCCCGGACTGATGTCCAGACGCCTCACTCTGCTACGCTCCGCCATCATCGATAGCGCTGAAGTCGAAATTGGCGGCACCTCAGTCGCCAAGCTCGCCGAAGACGAACTCTATATCATCCGTTTTCTAACTAAAGGACGGATAGCTCCTGATCTCATCGGCACGGATTCAGGTGCGCAGCCAATGAAATTGTCCAATAGCGCCGGCAAAGTGGTTGTCCTCCTCTTCTGGAACCGCAGCGTCCCGGAGGCAGCTCATGTTCTCGATATGGCCACCGCCATGACCCGAAAGTTTGCCGGCAAACCCTTCGCCGTCTTCGGCATCAACAACGACTCCACAGCCAATCTTCGCGAAATGCAAAAACAACCCGACCTCATCACCTTCCCTAACTTCTCCGACCCCCAAAACCACTTGGCACGTGAGTATCGCATCGGCATTTGGCCTTTGGCCTATGTCTTGGATGGACAACGCAAAATTCACTACGCCGGCCCTCCAGGCTCCTTCGTCGATATCACCGTCGCAGCCCTCCTCGAGGAAACCAAACCCACCGGCAAATAGTCCCCAACCGTGCCAGAACCCGGCGCGCTGTGTGCGTCGCGAGCCCTCGAAGCGCCCAACCCTGTGCAGCGACGGTCACAGACCGCCGCTACAGGGCTGGCACACGAACGGAGAAAGCGGAACTTTGGCAAGTCCCGCACCACCCGCGACTATTGCTTGGCCTTATCGAAGGCAGCGTCGAAGGCAATGTTACTTGACGGGAAGTCCACGCTACGAACAAATGCCGAGGCTTCTGTGGCACCATGCACACGGTCCATGCGGATGTCTTCCCACTCCACCGACAGCGGGCCGCGATAGCCGGTATCGTTGAGTGCAACAATGATATCTTCGAACTCGATGTCACCATGACCCAAGGACCGGAAGTCCCAGAAACGACGGGCATCGCCAAAGTTCGTGTGGCCACCGAACACGCCAACCGTTCCGTCACCATGGCTCCACCACACGTCCTTCATGTGGACGTGGAAGATGCGATCGGAAAACTCGCGGATAAATTTCACGTAGTCCACCCCTTGATAGCCCAGATGCGACGGATCATAGTTGAAACCGAAGCGCTTGTGGTTGCCCACTGCGGCGAGCGCACGTTTGGCCGAGGCAATGTCGAAGGCGATTTCCGTGGGATGCACTTCCAAGCCGAAGTTCACGTCGGCCTTGTCGTACGCATCAAGAATCGGCAACCAGCGCTTGCCAAAATCCGCAAATCCCTTGTCATAATACTCCTGCGTGGTCGGCGGAAATGCATAGATCGAATGCCAGATGGACGAGCCAGTGAAGCCGTTGACAACCGCCGGAAAGTCATCCTGATCGCTGCGACCGGGCTTGGCGTTGAAGAATGCGCGGGCGGCCTCGCCGGTGGCGATCATCTGTTTGGCAGCGCGTTTGCGCACGCCCTCGGGGCTGCCATCGCCCCAGATCTCGGGCGAGAGTATCGCTTGATGGCGCTCATCTATCAAATCGCAGACCGCTTGGCCGACCAAGTGATTAGAGATGGCGAAACAGGTGAGCCCGTGATCAGCTAGCAACTCCCATTTCTCCGTGACGTAAGATTTTTTGGAAATGGCGGCGTCCACATCAAAATGGTCGCCCCAACAAGCGAGTTCTAGACCGTCGTATCCCATCTCGCAAGCGAGCGGGGCGAGCTTTTCGAGTGGCAGGTCGGCCCACTGGCCGGTGAAGAGTGTGACTGGACGTGGCATAACGAATGGGGGTTGGGGTTCGGTTCGGCGAGCTTGTATAAAAACCACCTGCCAAATTAAAGAAAAAAAACTCAACCTCAGGCAAGAATCAGGGCGGATTTTTGCACGGAGGGTCATCGCGGGCTTGGTGTGAGCAGGTTGAAT
>JBAXCM010000444.1:0-4121 GCA_037141475.1 Verrucomicrobiota bacterium
GACGCAGCGCTGCACAAGGCGCTGGCACCCGGGGCCTTGTATGCGGCAATTGCCTTGTGTATTGCGGTGTCATTGCAACTGGGCAGCCTCGCCGACTTGGACATCTTCGTCCGCTACTTCGTCTGCATTCCTGCCTGTCTGTTCTCCGGCATGGGGGTTCGGGCGTACTTCCGGGCCAGGGTGCCGGGTTTGATGAAGCGTGCCTCCTGCTCCGGCACCGGCACCCGGTCGCGCAGCACCGAGAGGTCGCAAATCGTCACGGTCGCCCCGGCGCTGGTGGTGCCGCCAGCCGGGATGTAGGCCCCCGGGTCGGCATGCCGGGCCGTAATGACGCCGTCGAAAGGCGCGATGATTTTGGCGTAGCCGAGCAGCACTTCAGTCCGCTGCAAACCAGCGGCGGCGATGCGCTGGCGACCCGCTGCCTCGTCGATGGCTTGCGGCAGCACCAGGCCGGGAGCCTTGACGCGGGCGGCTTGCAGGCGTGCCAGGTCGGCGTCGGCCACTTCGAGTTCGGCGGCGGCCTTGATGCGGTCAGCCACCAGCTCGGGCACCTCGAGGGAGGCGATTTGCTGACCGGCCACGACCGCATCGCCGGCATCGACGCTGATGGATTTCAAATGGCCGCCGACTTTCGCATGGAGGACGGTTTGCTGGTTAGGTTCAAGGCGCGACGGGAGGGTGATCCAACGGTGGATGGTGCCGCGAACCGGGGTGGCGACGGGGACCGGCTCGGCCCCGCAGGCCAGGACGGGAATACCGAGGAAGCCGAGGAAAATGAAACTGCGCATGGGAATTCAGGGGGCAATGGGTGAATACAGCGGACTTTCCGGATCGTCCGGATCAAGCGAAACAGAGCGGCTGCGCTTGCCAGCCAGCAGACCGAAGAAGACCGGTAGGATCGTCAGGGTGGCGATGGTGGCTACCCCGAGGCCACCGACGACCGCGCGGCCAAGCGGAGCCATTTGCTCGCCACCTTCACCGAGCCCGAGGGCCATCGGCAGCATTCCGGCGATCATTGCGCAGGAGGTCATCAGGATTGGCCGCAAGCGCGACGCGGCACCACTGATGGCCCCGGCCCGCGCGTCACCGCCATTTTTCCGGCGCTCACGCTCGGCAAAAGTCACCAGCAGGATGGCGTTGGCCACCGCCACGCCGACGGCCATGATGCTGCCGATGGCAGACTGGATGTTGAGCGTGGTATGCGTTAGATAAAGCGTGGCGGCGATGCCCGCAAGCACCGCCGGCACCGTCGAGGTGACGGTTAGGGCGAGGCGCCAGGATTGGAAATTGGCGGCGAGCAGGAAAAATAGCACGGCCACGGCGATGCCCAGTCCGCTGGCAAAACCAATTTTGAGGGCGTCGAGGGTGCCGGCCTGGCCGCGCAGTTCGACGGTGGTTTTGGGCGGCGGTTGACCGGCGGCGGCGATGGCCTTGCGCACTTTGGCGAGGGTACCTCCGAGGTCGCTGCCGTGGAAATTGGCGGTGACGGAGACGACGCGCACCATGTTGTAGCGTTCGTATTGGCCGACGGCGGAGCCTTGGGAGATGTTGGCTAGGCTGCGCAGCAGGACGGGTTCGCCGCTGGACGAGGGCAGCGGCAGGTTGCGCAAATCCTCGAGACTGCGAGTTTCCCCCTGCGGAATCTGCACCTGCACGTTGTACGATACCCCCTTCGCCGGATCACCCCAAAAATTCGCCTGCGTGAATCGGCTCGATGTGGTGGCCGCCACCATCGCACGACTGACGTCCTGCATGTTAACACCTAACTGCCCGGCCCGCTCGCGGTCCACGTCGATTTTCACAGCGGGAAAATCCAGTTCCTGGGCGATTTGGGCGTCGCGTATCTCAGGGATTTTTTGCATTTCGGCGAGGATTTTCCCGGCGTGGCCGCGCGACACCTGGAGATCGGAACCGCCCACGGCGACCTCGATCGGGGTGTTAGAACCAAAGGCCATCACCCGCGAGGTAATGTCCACCGGCTCAAATGATACCCGCAGCGCAGGCAACTCAGCAGCAAACACTGCCCGCAATCTCTCCTCCAACCGGGGAACAGACACCCCACTGTCGGCCCGCAATTGAAAGGCCAACCAACCCTCCTCCGGGCCGCCGTTCCAAAGGTGAATCAGGTTGACCGGGTAATTCGGCGCATGCACACCCACCAAACCCATGCTCAATGCCACCTTGCCCGGGCCAGCCTCGCGATTGACAATTGCTAGAACGGCCTTGGCTATCTCCTCGGTCTTTTCCACCTTCGTGCCCGCCGGCGCCCGGAACCGCAGCGCAAATTGCCCGGCATCACTGCGCGGAAAAATCTCCGACCCTAACCGCGGCGCCAACCCCCAAACGACCGCGACCGCCCCTGCCAAATACACCGGTGCCACAAACCAACACAGCCCCAACACCGGCCCAAGCAGGACACGGTATGGCTTGGTCAAAAAGAATACCGACTCGCCGGTATGTCGCGTGTCTGAGCGGTATCGGAGGAACCAGATGGAGAGGACGGGCACCAGAGATGAGGACAGGAGGTAGCTGGCGATCATGGCGAAGCCGACGGCGAAGGCGAGGGGTTTGAACAAGGCACCTGCAGCGCCCTCCATGAAGAACGCGGGGATGAACATGGCCAAAATGCACAGCATGGCGAGCAAGCGTGGCATGGCGGTTTCGCGGATGGCGTCGGCTGAGGCCCGGGCGGGCGAAGCCCCGGTGGCCAAGCGGGTATGGATATTTTCAATAGCGACGCTCGCCTCATCGACGAGGATGCCGACCGCCAGGGCGAGGCCGCCGAGGGTCATGAGGTTGACGGATTGGCCGCTCATCCACAAGGCGAATGCGGCGGCCAACAGCGACAGCGGGATGTTGATGACCACGATGAGGGCGCTGCGCAAGTCCCGCAGAAACAGCAGGACCATCAGCCCGGTGAGCAGAGCCCCGAGTCCGGCTTCCTTGGCCAGCTCGCGGATGGAGTGCCAGACGACGGGCGATTGGTCGAATTCGTAGGAAACCTTGATGTCCGACGGCAGCGCCGCCTGAAAACGTGCCAAGTTCTGTTTCACCAACGACACCACAGCAAGCGTCGATGCCTCAGCACGCTTCGTCACCGGGATGTACACCGTCCGCCGACCGTTGACCAGCGCGTAGGACGTCACCAAGTCCGCTCCATCCGCCACTGTGGCAACGTCACGAACATAAACCGCCCCGGCTGCCTCGGAGCGCAGCGGCACATCGGCCAATTCCGCGGGTTTTGTCACAATCGCGTTGGTCGGCACAATCGGATAGCTGTCGCCCAAACTCATATTGCCGGAAGGCGAGACGACGTTGGCCTTGGCGATGGCGGCGACGACTTCATCCGGCGTCAAGCTGCGGGCCCGCAGGCGGTCCGGATCGATGTTGACGACAATGGTGCGGGCCGAGCCACCGAAGGGAGGCGGCGCGGACACCCCGGGCAGGGTGGCGAACATTGGCCGCACCTTGTTGAGGGCCTCATCCTGCATTTGGCCCATCGTGCGCTCCGGGTTATCGGTGGCAAATGTGAGATAGCCGACGGGCACCGAGCCGGCATCAAAGCGGGTGACGAAAGGATTGGGAGCACCGGCGGGCATGAAGGCCCGGGCTCGATTGACGTAGGCAATCGTCTCGGACATCGCCGCGGCCATGTCGGTGCCCGGATGAAATTGCAGCTTCATGATCGAAGCGCCCTGAATCGTCTTCGATTCGACGTGCTCGATGTTGGCAATGTACAGGAAGTGGTATTCGTAAAAATACGTTAGATACGACTCCATCTGCGCCGCGTCCATTCCGCCGTACGGCTGGGCCACATAGATGGTCGGCACGCCCAGCGGCGGAAAGACGTCACGCGGCATCTTTTTCAGAGCCAGCAGCGAGCCCATCACCACCGCAAGCACCCCCACAATCACCGTTAGGGGACGACGCAACAAAAGGCCTGAAATTCGTTCCATGGGTGGGTTTTCGGGATGGGTGCGGGCGTGTGGTTTCGGTCGCAAAGCCTACCTCCGGCATTTCGCCCGCCCCGTCAATCGGAAACGCACCCACTGCCAAGAAATGCAAGGGTGTTTTCTTCTACCCCTCTTCAGCGCTTATGAGAGTAAGGGAAACCACTTTGG
>JBAXCM010000445.1:0-4085 GCA_037141475.1 Verrucomicrobiota bacterium
CGCCATCGATCCCGGGTATGCCGACGCCCGCAACAATCTCGGCAATCTGCTGCAGCTCCTGCGGCGTTACGACGAAGCGCAGCCCTGTTTTCGCGCCATCCGCGACGACCACGGCTACGCCCTGGGTAAAGCCTTCTATTGTGCTGCGCAGATTTGCGACTGGCGTCTGCGCGACAAGGACGCAGCCGCATTGCGGGCGAAGCTGAAAGAGGCCGATGCCTACATCGACCCCTTTTGTTTTCTTTCGCTCGATGCACCAGACGCGGCGGAATTGCAAAAACGCCTGGGCGAACTGGCGGCAGTGAATCATTTCGGCACGGGTCTGCTCGACCAGGAGCCGCTCGCCGATCCGGCGTCGCGCCCGACGCGAGACCGGCTGCGCATCGGCTACCTCTCCGCCGACTTCCACGACCACGCCACCATGCACCTGATCGCGGGCGTGCTCGCCGCCCATGACCACGCGCGCTTCTGCATCCAGCTCTATTCCTACGGACCGGCGGCCGACGACGACTACCGGCGCCAGGCCGAGGCAAGTTCGGACCTGTTCCGCGACATACGCGAACTCACCGACGCCGACGCCGCCGCGCGGATCGTCGCCGACGGCGTCGACATCCTGGTCGACCTCAAGGGTTACACCCAGGATGCCCGCCTCGGTATTACAGCCCGGCGTCCGGCGCCACTCATCGTCAGCTGGCTCGGTTATCCGGGCACCCTGGGACACCGGCGCCTGGCCGATTACATCATCGGCGATGCCTGGGTGACGCCGTTCGATGCGGCCGACCAGTTCACCGAAACCCTGGTGCACATGCCGCATTGCTACCAACCCAACGACCGCAAGCGTGCGGTCGGCCCATGCCCGAGCCGGACCGAAGCCGGTTTGCCGGAGAAGGCGTTTGTCTTTTGCAGTTTCAACCAGGGCTTCAAATTCAACCCGGAAACGCTCGCCGTCTGGGCGCGGCTATTGCAGCAAACGCCTGGCAGCGTGTTGTGGCTGCTTGCCCAGGGCCAATTGGCGGAAGAAAATTTGCGCCACCAATTCGGCCGCCATGGAATTGCGTCGGCAAGCCTGATCTTTGCGCCGCACATGCCTCTTGATCAACATCTCGGCCGCTTGCAACTTGGCGATCTGGCCCTCGACACCTTCCCATGCGGATCCCACACCACTTGCAGCGATGTGCTCTGGGTCGGCCTGCCCATGGTGACGCGCACCGGCAATACCTTCGCCAGCCGCGTCGCCGCCAGTCTTCTGGCAGCTGTCGGACTTGCGGAACTGGTCACAACGAGTTGGGAAGAGTACGCCAATCTCGCCGCCGAACTGGCGCGCGATCGCCGACGGCTTGCCGATGTTCGACAAAAACTCATCGATCAGCGCCTGTCTGCGCCGCTTTTCGATACGCTGCGGTTTACCCGGGATCTCGAAGCGCTCTACCAACGATTGTGGAACCAGTAAGCGGCCATAGAAAAAGGAAACTCGATGAACCTGACGCAAGCCCTTCAATCCCTGCAGCAGCTATTGCAAAGCAACGACTTTCCCGGCCTGGCTTCACTGGCCGCACAGGTCACCAAGACCCACCCGCAGAACGCTGCCGCCTTGCGCTATCTGGGAATCGCCAATCTCTTCAACGGCAAAGGGGGAGATCGCTACCTGCTGCGTGCGGCGCTGCTGAATGATGATGAAGCGCCGCTGTGGCTGGGCGTGTTGAGCGAATTCTCCGGCCACCCGAAGGGCAGCTTGCTGCCAGCCGATATTGTTCAGCAGGTCGACCTGGTGAAAATGCGCTTTTCTGCACACATGAACTTCCCCGCGGAAGTACATATCGAGACCCACGCGATCTGCAATGCCAAATGCACGTTCTGTCCCTACCCGACGATGGAGCGTCAGGGCGACAAAATGCCCGATGCGCTGATTGACAAAATAATCGAAGATTTGAAGGCCATCCCGCGCAGCCAGCCGTTCCTGATAGCGCCGTTCAAGGTGAATGACCCGTTCCTGGACAAACGAATTTTTGCGGTTTGCGAAAAGCTCAATCGGCAGTTGCCCAATGCCAGATTACGTCTGTTCACCAACGGTTCGCCGCTCACCGCGAGCATGGTCGAGAAAATCGCCGGCATAGGCAACGTCGCCCACCTTTGGATATCCCTCAACGAATCCGAGAAAACGGCCTACGAAACCCTGATGCAACTGCCGTTTGAAAAAACCCTCGCCAAGCTCGACCAGCTTCACCAGCGTGCGCTTGCGGATTTTCCCCACCCCGTGGTGGTTTCGCGGGTGGCGGACGGCTCTGCCGCCGATGACAAGTTCCTGGATTTTGTCGCGACGCGCTATCCCCGCTTCCAATGCCTCCTGGTAGGCCGCAGCGACTGGGCCGGACAGGTGGCGACCGGCATGAAAAAACGCGTGCCGCCGCTGGGCTGCTCACGCTGGTACGAGGTGTCGATCATGGCCAGCGGAAAAGTCGCCCTGTGCTGCATGGACGGCGAGGGCAAGCATGTCATCGGCGATGTGAACCACCAATCGGTGCTCGAAATCTACAACTCACCCGGTTACCGGAAATTGCGCCAATACACCTTCAGCCGGCTTGCGGCCGCCGCACCTTGTGATACATGCGTGAATTGATCGCCTTGCCGGAATGATCGTGGCAAGCTGACAGCCACTGATTTCCGGCGCACCACGAAAAACGGGGGCCGAAGCCCCCGTATTCATTTCCAACCAGCTTTTAAGCCAGATTAGAAGTTGTGCGACATGCCGATGTCGATCATGCGAACGCCGGTAGCGACGGCACCAGGAGCAACACCACCATAATTGCCCGTGGGGCCGTAGGCATTGTTGGAGGAGCTGATGCCGACGTAGCTCGCGGAACCATTGCTGACCTTGCCGTAGTCGGCATAGAGGGTGGTGCGCTTGGACAGGGCGTAGTCGATGCCGATACCAAACTTCTTCACGTCTGCAGCGCTATTCTGCTGGTCTTCGGACTTGCCGTAGGTCGTCTTGGCACTCCACTGGCCGAACGGCATCTTGGCGGAGATGAACCAGGTGTGCTTTTCCTGGAGCGTGCCGGCGCCGGTCAGTTCGTCCTTCAGGGTGTCATAAACGCCGGAAACCTTGATCATGCCGAAATCATAGGAACCGCCGATGGTCATCACGCTGATCTTGTCTGTCAGACCACCACCCAGTGCTGCGAGTGCGCCCGAACCGGAGATATCCTTGGCCTTGACTTCTTCGACGTCGAAGGTCAGCTTCATCGGGCCGTTGACGTAATCAACCTTGAACGTGGCGAGCTTGAAGTCACCCAGGTTGCCGGCGGCTTCTGTCGTTGTCGCATTCAGGCCGGTCAGCCCTGCCGCAGCGCCAGGAGTGGCGCCAAGAACGGTGGCGTTGGCGCCGAGAATGTGGGTGCCGTAGGCGGCGAGGAAGCTGAAGCCGTTGAAATCCGGGCTGATGTAAGCGATGGCGTTATTGGCGCGATCCACCTGGCGGGTGATCTGGACAAAGTTGGCGGCGCCCAGCGAACTGTCATAACCGTTGAAAATGTTGTAACGGACGCCGTCCAGACGACCACCGACCACCGTACCGAAACCGCCGGTCAAGCCGACGTAGGAGTGACGGTTGAGCCAGGTCGCAGCGGTTCCCGTGAACTTGACCGCACCACCATTTGCATTGGGAGTAGCGGCGGCGGCAGTGTTAACCACGTTGTTGGCGGACTCATCTACAGCCAGACCATACTCAAGTTCAAAAATGGCTTTCAGGCCATTGCCCAGATCTTCCGCACCCTTGAAGCCGATGCGGCTGCCGGCCTGCACGCCTTCAGCGAAAGAGGTGGTGGATTTCTGATTGATCAGGCCGCCGCTGTCGCCGCTGCTTTGCTTCAGGGCGTAGTCAATGCGGCCATAGACCGTGACGTTCGATTGCGCGAAGGCGCCGCCGGAAACAACGCTGGCGACTGCTAGTGCGATAAGTTTCTTTTGCATGTATATCTCCATGTAGTTGAAGAGAGCTCACCTCAATGACACCACGTGGTTGGCCACTGCGGCTGCCACTACCCGAATCCGGGAAGCTGCGAGCATTCTGCCGCCGCAACGGCGGA
>JBAXCM010000446.1:0-4078 GCA_037141475.1 Verrucomicrobiota bacterium
TGCTGGTCATAGACGAAGTTTTGCAGGTGGTCGGCGTCGCGGCTCTTCTTGGCGAGGCTCAACAGGATCACCGCCTTGGAAATGAAGATGCGGCCTTTCGGCGTCTTCGCCGGGGTGTTCTGGTTGATCTCGGTGTAGCTGTCGTGCAGCGCCTTGACCTCCTGCGTGAGGATGCCCCAACAATCTTCCGCGCTCACAGTGAGCAGACGGCGCCAGACATACTGGCCGAATCCGCTGGCCCACAGTTCGAGCGCCCAATATCCGGCCAGCTTTGCGTCGCCGCGCCGGACCGCCTTCTGCATCGCGCTGGAAACTGCCGGGAAGCTGTATCCGCGCTTGGTGTGTAAGTGATAACTCATTGCAACCTAACCTAATTCTGATGGCACACAGGAAAAAGCAGTATTGAACGCCATTTTTCACACCAGCTCAGGGACTGGCGCGGTGTCACTCCCTGCTCACCCCAAAATCCGGACATTTGCACCGTCGCGCCGCCTGTCAGGAGATCGACGCAGTGGTTGCCGCCGTGTCGGAAATCCAGTTCGACTCGCGGCAGCAGAATCCCGCGAAATTATCCAGCATCGGCTCGTCTCCACTTATAGGAGCGTCCATTGCTTTTTTCCAGATCGGACAAAAATCCAGAGAAACCTTTTGCCAGTAACGGCGAAGGAGTGAACAGGGATTCGTCTTCCATAATTCGCATTTTCTGGCGCGAGTTCTATGGGGGGCAAATATCCGTGTCAGAAATTCCAAAAAATACTACTCGCTGGATTCCATAGGAAATGCTATCCCGGCGTCGAGATTCCGGGGTAGCTCAGGAGCAGAGCGCTCGGCTACGGACCGAGAGGGCGTTGGTGCGATTCCAACCCCCGGACCCAACTCCTTAAACCTATGTCACACCCCGAGATGACAAACGAAGACCACGCAGCAAACCCTGGTTATGCGGCGTTTCAAATTGCCCGTGCGCTCGCAACGTGCGAGCAACACGAGGATGCCGCAACGCGGGAACGTGCCCGTGCGAAAGTGGGGAAGTGGATCTGCGTGCTGGAAGGAATG
Organism: Verrucomicrobiota bacterium; assembly: GCA_037141475.1. Classification (GTDB taxonomy): domain Bacteria; phylum Verrucomicrobiota; class Verrucomicrobiia; order Verrucomicrobiales; family Akkermansiaceae; genus Luteolibacter. The sequence goes on from JBAXCM010000446.1 coordinate 1,054, forward strand.
TTGTCGGGGCAACTCACTGTTGGTGCCCGGCAGCCAATGGCTGATCTACCGGTGTGGGCGACACCCGAGGTTATCACCGGTGGCTTCGCCACGGGGCGGTTGCTCGCGGGAGGCGAAATGCAGAGTCACGAGACCAAACTGGCCGGACAAATCGGGGCGGCCCCTACGGGCGACAACCGGCAGATGCTGAACGCGTGGTTTCTCACCGACACGGGGCATGCCGAACTTGTGGAGCGTCTGCGGTCGGCACTTTACGACATTCAGGTGCCCGAGGAAGCCGCTTTACTCGTCGTGGCATGGCTGGCGGTGAATGACAAGGCGGACGAGGCGCGTGAACTTGTGGACGCCTTGTCGCCGCACTTTACCAGCCTGCGGTTCTATCCGGTCCCTGCGGATCTTCCCATGTCGCACGGAGCACGCATTTTTCTAGAAAGCGTGGGCACAGTTATAGAGCGCCTTCGCTGCATCGATCCGCATCCCCGCATCAGCGCTCAACGGGAAGCGATTCAAGTGTGGGCACCGCTTTATCAGCAGATGATCGAGTTGTTCATAGAGACGGTTGGCGGCGACGTGCCGACTATTCAACCCGACGTGGAAGGGCGGTGGACTTCGCCAGAGACGAGGCGCTTCAACGTCGTTGGCGGCTGGCCCTGCCGGATCTATGCGGTGGACTGGCGTGTGCGTGCCCGAGCGGCGGTCGTTTCCATCGAGCAGGCGCGAACAACACATACATTCTGCGGCAGACCTGGGAATGGCAAGGATAGCTTTGCCCGCCTCCTTGGCTTCTTGCGGAAATGCTGCGACGGTACGGATTCGCTCACGGGGCGTGATGTGGGAATGATTCGACTCATTCTCGCTCGGCACATCGCCCGTTGCGGCGTGCCCGGTTCGCAGCGCCGCGCGGCTTTTCAAGCGCGCCAGCATGCCCAAGTCGCCAAGCCGATGCACCATTGCGTCGCTAGTGTCGTGAACCTGCGGCTTACGAAGTATCCTGAAAACGCAGGACTCGACGACATCCTCGATGTGCTCCGGCCCGTCACTGCGGAGGAAGCAACTAGTGCCAGCATCGCCGCAGGGACGGTTGTTCCGCCGTCAATCGTGCACAAAGTCGAACGCTGCCTCTGCGATACCGCCGATGTGCTCATCGCGCGCGGCATCGTCACCTCGGGCGAAACGCTCGCACGCGTTATTCCACAATTCACCGCGAGCCTGCGCGCCACAGCCTTTGACGACCCCCAACTCCGCGCGCTATATGCGGCCACCTACCGTGCTTTCCGCTGCCGCCGGTCGCTCTTGTTGCTCAACCTTGAAAAACAGGTCCGAATCGAGGAACTACCGTGGGTCGCCGCTATGGATCGCTACCGCCGCACCGACATGAACACCCGCGGCCTCTCGCGGCAGACGCTGAAGGACGTCGCCGGCCTCACGCTCCGCGCGTTCCCGCATGCCATCATCCCGAACAAGCTCCTACAGGAATTTCGAGCGCTGGCTAAAGGCGGCGAACTCGATCTGCCGTTCGTCGAAGAACTCGCGGCGGACATTTTTATGGACGAATTCTCGCCGAAGTTCACCCAAGCGGCGAAGCAGGCCGCTGCGTATGTGGAAGGCACACTCTACGCTCGATATTACGACATCGATTGCGCCACCGTGCTACGCCTGCCCGAAGCGAAGGCTGAGCCGCACCGCCGGTCGTGGTTCCAGCACGAACCGCCCATTAATTCATTCGCGGCGCTATGCATCCAGCGGGCGGCTGCCGATGAGGGCAAGCGGCGGGACGTGGCACGCAACGGCATGATTATCGAGCAATCACAAGTTCTGACCACGCACAACCTTGCTCTTCTCCTCGGCGCGCTCGGTCTGGAGAGCGAACTGCGAGACTGTCTGCGCGAAATGGCAGAGCATTGCTTCCGATGGATTTGCCGCCGCCAACAAGTCAAAAACACGAAGTGGCATGCAAAGCTCATCATGCTCAAGCAAACGGCCTATGCATGGCGGCAGATGGTCTTCTACGTTTCACGCCTGTCGCACGAAGAAGCATGCGAGTTTCTTCACTGGGCGGAAAAGCATCTTTCTGGACAGCCAGAAGACTTTGGTATCCGCTTCTCACCAGTGTTGCGAGGTCTTGATACAGTGCACAAAGGTGGGCTGTTGAGCAGCCAAGCACCGAGATTCCTCGGCTGGACGCAGGAGAGTCATTGGCTGCTTGCCAAGGAGGTCGGGGCCTAAGAGTCATGAGCATAGTTACGTTCACGCGAACGCCTCCAGAGCAGCCAACCGCATCGGCGACCGACGCGGCACCACACCATTGGCGCGCGGATTGAACGGGGCGATCATTCATCCGTGGATTTCGGCAGCGTCACCGTCCGTGTCTTGGTGTCGTAGGTGAAAGTGTTATCCCACTGGCCGACTTTCGGCAGGATGCTAAACCATTCGTCCGCCTGCTCCTCGGTCGTGAGTTCCCGGTAATGCTTGAAGATGATCGACGGCGAATTGCCCGCCTCCAGGGCGACTTGATCGGCGCTCTTGATCTTGGCGATCCGGTAGCTGATGAACGAATGCCGCAGCACGTTGTGGGGCCAGCCGATTTTCAGGGCACGCGCCAGCGCCGACACCTCCTTGTTGAATTGGCACGATGCGATCACCCGGCCGGCGCGGGGCAGCGGCGTCAGCCATTGGATCAGATTGTCGGGGATGGGGATCAGGCGGCGTGAGGCGGTTTTCGCCTGGCCAGCACGGACTTCGATGTGGCGCCGTTCAAGGTCCACGGCATTCCAGTCGAGCCGGGCCAACTCCGCCATGCGGATACCGGTAAACCCGCCGATGGCCAGCAATGGGATGAGATGGGGCGGGGCGGCGTGCAGGATTTTCGTGAATTGCAAGGGCGTGTAGATTTCCACCTCGCCGCTCTGCGCCTTCACTTTCTTGAGTTGTTCCGCCGCCGTGGACCGGCCCTCGGGGAGGTAATTGTGTGTCAGGGCGAAGGAAAACAAGAGCTTCACATAGACCAGCATCGAGTTGCGCGAAC
>JBAXCM010000447.1:0-4057 GCA_037141475.1 Verrucomicrobiota bacterium
CTTCAATGGCTAACAGAATTCAAGATGATGAACAAACCAGCAACAGATCAAAGAGGCGCGGAAATCCTCGTGGTGGACGATATTTTAGAGAACTTGGAACTGCTTTCCGAGATGCTCAGGGCAAACGGATACAAGGTTCGTCCTGTCACTGAGGGGGCAGCGGCGTTGAGGGCTGCCAAGAGCCAGCCACCCGACCTGATCTTGCTCGACATCAATATGCCGGAGATGAACGGCTACGAGGTATGCCAGCGACTCAAGGCGGATGACTTGCTGAAAGGGATTCCGGTGATCTTCATTAGCGCTTTGGGTGAGAGTGGGGATAAGGTCAAAGCGTTCCAGTACGGGGGCGTGGATTACATCACCAAACCGTTTTGGATGGACGAGGTGCAGGCCCGTGTAAGAACCCACCTCCAAGTCCGGCAGTTGCAACTGGACCTCGAAAGGCAAAACGCCAGCCTTGAAGAGACCGTGTGGGCCCGTACCCGCGAGATTCGTGAAGCAAGGGACCTGCTCGCTGAAGCCAATGAGCGGCTTGGAATTTTGGACAAGGCCAAAAGCGATTTTCTATCGATCATTTCCCACGAGCTGAGGACTCCGCTTAATGGTTTGTTCGGCATCACTGAATTGATGATGATGGAATGTGGGCCGAACCCGAACGCAGAAGCCCATTGTGATGACTTTAACCGTTGCCGGGACAAAATTCTGACCATTGTGGACGATTCCCTGCTTCTGACACGAATCGATGTGGAGGCTGATCCATTTTTAAACGCTACGGCTTTGTTGGATTCAGTTCTAGCTGACGCCAAAGAGCATTGCATGGAATTTGCCAGGTCGTGCCAAGTCGGCATTGAACCCTTGGTTCTGGCAGAGCCGATTGTCGGCGATGCGGGGCTTCTGGCTAAGGCGCTGGAGGCGTTGCTTGAAACAGCGATCCGATTTTCCAAGCCGGGCGGCGTGATTGCGCTCTCTGCCACGGCAGCGGAAAGCGGCGTCCTTTTGCAGATTGAATCCTCGGGGCGCAAGGTTCCGGAGAGATTCCTTTCACAGTTCTTTGACGTGCTGGCGATTGCGGAGGCCATGTTCCCAGGAGGCGACCTCGGACTGCGGCCCGCTGTCGCCGAGCGCATCATTTCCTTGTTCGGTGGAGCAGTTAGCGTCGAAAATCTCGATCCGGAGGGCATCCGGTTGAGTGTCCGCCTGATATCAGCCCGGTAAACGCAGCGAGATCCCATGACTATACGACTCAACGAAACCGCAAGACGTCGCATGAGGGTGGCGGCACTGGTCATGGCTGTCCTTTTTGCGGGGGCATGCACGACTTGGTGGATCGTTTCCCGGACCGACCGAGAGATGCGCGCCAGTCTGTCGCTGGAGGCCCGATTGATAGCAAGCGGGGTGAATGAAGAGCGCATTGCGGCTCTCACCGGCACGGATGCTGACCTAACGAACCCGGCCTACCTGCAACTCAAGGATCAGCTTGCGGCCACTCGTTCTAACTACCCGCATTGCAGGTTCATCTATCTCCTTGGACGCAAGCCCGGCGGCGCGATTTTCTTCTTCGTTGATAGCGAGTCGGCCGATTCCAAGGATTGTTCACCTCCCGGACAGATCTATGATGAGGCTACGGACGGGTTTTCTCGCGTCTTCACCAGCGGGGGCGAGGCTGTCGAGGGCCCGGTCGCCGACCGCTGGGGCAATTGGGTATCGGTGCTGGCACCGGTTTGCCGGTCGCAGACGCCGTTGGACAATCAAGGAACCCGGATTGTCGCCGCGCTTGGGATGGATGTTGCCGCCAGCGATTGGATCCGGATGCTTGTTCTTTCCGGTTTGCCGTCCATCCTGCTTACGGTCGTGTTGGTCGTGATTCTGCTAGTGGGCTCGATGCTGCTGGAGAGCCGTTGTGGGAGAGGGGGGCAGCCGCGCCGGTCGGTGACGAACCTCGGGATGGCATGGGTTGCCGCAGCTGGGATGGCCCTGACTCTATTTGCCGGATGGATGGGCCATGACCGCGAAACCCATGAACGAGAGGAGAATTTCGGACAATTGGCGGCAAGCCGGTCAGCCGCAATCACCGATGAACTGCGCGAATTGCGAGACATCAAATTGGAGGGGTTGGCACATTTCTGGCTGAGCCATCCCACGGCCACCTCAGAAGAATTCCAGCGATATGCCACCTATCTGACAACAGATTCGGCCGTCCAGGCATGGCTGTGGATCCCGGTCGTGGCGGCGGCGGACAAATCCCGCTTCGAGGAAGACGCCCGCGCCGCAGGATGGAAGGATTTTCAAATCTGGCAGAATGACGGGCATGGGGGACGGGTGGCTGCTGGCCCCCGGGATTTCTACTATCCCGTGTTTCAAGTGGCGCCAAAGGCCCGGAATCTGGCAGCTTTGGGCTTTGACAGCGGTTCGGAGCCGAAGCGCCGCGCAGCACTGGAATCGGCGGCGCACACGGGGTTGCCTACCGGCACCGACCCCGTCACCCTAGTGCTGGGGGATGGCGACAAGAATGGAATGGTGATCTATCGCCCGATCTTCAGCGTGGAAAATCCCAAGCTTCTGCTCGGTTTTGCGGTGGCGGCGCTGAGGCTCGACGTGCTGTTGAGCGACCCGTATAGCGCGCCTTTGCTGCCCATGCAGCTATTTCTTCTGCACAAGGATGCGAGCCCGGAACGGATCGCCTCCGCAGGCCCGACCGGCAGTGTCCTGGGTACCGAACATTCCATCACCCGTCAGATATTTGCTTTTGGCAAGGTTTTCGCCGTCACTATTTACTCGGGGCAGGAATTCATGATTCTCCGGCATCATCCGGGGCAGGCAGGCCTGCTGGCTGTTGTGATTGGCCTGTTCTTGACGTTAGCCCTTACATTTCTCACCGGTGTTCTCCTTCGGCGTCGCGAGGAGCTTTTGCGTTTGGTCACCGAGACGAGCAAGAACCAATTGATCGCCCAGCATGCCCGCGATCCCTTGCTCCTGGTGAATTTGGAGGGGAAGATTGTCGATGCCAACCGAGCCGCCGAATTGCTTTACGGCTACACCCGCGTCGAACTCTTGAAATTGCAGATCGAGGATTTGCGCCCAAATGAACCGCCGGAAAAAGTGACTCGGCAGATGCAACAGGCGAAGCAGCATGGCATCCTTTTTGAAACAACCCACATTTGTAAAGACGGGGGCAGCGTGCCGGTGGAGGTCAATGCCCAGAGCATCGTCTTTGAAGGGCAAGAAATGCTTCTCAGCGTAGTTCGGGATATCACGGAGCGCAAGGCCGCAGAGGGAAGCATCATCCGGCTGGCGCGTCTTCATGCGGGACTTCTCCAGTGCGATCATGCCATCGTGCACTCGGATTCAGCGGAAGAGTTGTTTCCGAAAATTTGCCGGGCCGTGGTCGAGTTTGGAGGTATGAAAATGGCGTGGGTGGGTATCGTCGACGAAGCGACAGGGGTGGTTCGCCCGGTCAGCTCTTACGGCAGCGGAACTGAGTATTTGGACGGCATCCAGATCTCGGTCAACGCCGAGAATCCCACCGGCCGGGGCCCAACAGGCACAGCGATCCGCAATAACGAGCCGTTCTGGTGCCAGGATTTTCAAAACGATCCGATTACCAGCCACTGGCAAGAATTCGGCAAACGCTTCGGCTGGGCATCCGACGCCTCGCTCCCTTTGTGCGTGAAAGGAAAACCGGTCGGAGCCATCACCATCTACAGCGATGTCGTTCAGGCATTCGATGAAGAAGTGGCCAAGCTTCTGTTGGCGATGGCCAACGACCTCAGTTTTGCGTTGGACGGTTTTGCCTCCGAATACGAGCGCAAGCGGTCGGAAATGGCCTTGAAGGAAAGCGAGGAGAAGCACAGAACGATCCTTCATGCCGCTATGGACGGCTTCTCTCTCGTGGATGAGCAGGGCCACATCCAAGAGGTCAACGAGGCCTATTGCCGGATGACCGGATACAGCGAGCAAGAACTCCTGACCCTGTCTGTCTCCGATCTCGAGGCCAGCCAGAGTCGCGATGTCGTAGCCACAAACATCCAAAAAATCCTCGCGGAGGGCGAAAATCGCT
>JBAXCM010000448.1:0-4052 GCA_037141475.1 Verrucomicrobiota bacterium
GAGAGTAACGAGCGGGCAGCCCTTCCCCTGTTTTGTCTTGCACCACGTGGGGTTTGCCGTGCCGCCTCGGTTACCCTCGGCGCGGTGGGCTCTTACTCCACCCTTTCACCCTTACCTGTGCCCTTGCGGGCCATCGGCGGTATGCTTTCTGTTGCACTTTCCATCCGACAGTCTCACGACTGCCGTTCCTTGCTTTCACAAGGCACGTTGCCCTGTGGTGTCCGGACTTTCCTCAAGCACGCTTGCGCATCCTTGCGACCGTCCGGGGAGCGGCGCAGCGAGGCTACTCGCTCTCGGCCCATCCTGCCAAGGAAAACTTTGATGCCAGATCATTTCCCTTCAAGCATTTTTCTCACCTCATCGAAGTATTTGAGATATTCCTGTACCTCCCGAAACGCCCACCAACTCACCGCCAAAACCAGCAGGGTGATCACAATTTTCCACAGCGGCTTCAGTTTCGGGTGGACCCAGACCAAGGGCAAGGCCAAGGGACCGACGGTCGCCAGTGCCAGCACGATCGGAGTCGTCCCGAAATACCATGGCCCGCTTTTCTCCACCGGACCACGCCTGTAGCCGGAATCGTCCAAAAACTCCCCGCAATGTCTGCATTTGATCGCTTCATCCTGAATCTCCTCGGCACAGTAGGGGCACTTTTTCATGGTCGGGCTCACTCCCGCCTCGCGGGAACGCCCCCACGCTAGCCCCCGGTGCCCTCCAGCACAATCCTGATTCTGTGCGTTCCTTCCCGTGCCAAGGCCAGCGCAAAGTTGCGGCCGGAAAACAATTTCCTTGACCTCGCCCGGCATGCAGACGACTTTCGCCGAAATAATCCCACCGATGATTTGCGCCCAGCCAGACCCTTGCGCAACGCGTGCCGCCGCTCCTTCCAAAGCTGCGATACGCGGGCTCCGGCATTTTCGCGCCGCCCCCCCTCTCCAAGACTAGCTAACATATCCAACATAACCAACGATGAAACTGAAAAGCACCAATAGACTCGCCCTTTGGGCCTTGGCATTGACCGCCACCCTTGCCATATCGCAGGCCGGCATCATCCCTGTCGCAACCAGTCCTTATACCTATAGCACTCCTGGCTTGACCAACGCCGATACCATTCAGGCGAATGCCGGTGGAGCAGTGATCAACGTGGCAGCGGGTAGCGGGCTCATCGGCAACGCCGCATCCAGCTCCGCACTGAGCATCAATGCTGCTGGCTACGTCGTAAACAACTCGGGCATCTTGGTCGGTAACACCGCCCCTGGTGTAGCCGTGGCTGCCACCACCACCCTCAATAACGCGATTTATGCCCGGATGAGCTCCGGAGCCGCCCAACCAGGTATTTCCGCCACAGCAGGCACGCTCACAGTCGTCAACGGCGGCATTATCGAGGGTGCCGATGACGGCCTGCGCACCGCCACCAACGGCCTGAGTGTCACCAATCAGACGACAGGTAAAATCAGCGGTATCCCACTCACCGGTACCGCCGGTGCCAACTCCGACGGCATCCAGACCTTGGACGGCTTGCTGCTGAACAACTACGGCACGGTGGTCGGCAACGCATTCGGGGTCAACGCCGGAGCCGGGCTCGCTCTCCCATACAACATCACCAACAATGCCGGTGCCACCATCACCGGTGTGACCCGCGGGGTGAGCGCCACCAGCGCCTTCATTGTCATCAATAACGGCACCATCAGCGCCACCGGTGCCGGCGGCAACGGCATCCAAGAAACCACGGGTGCCATCATCACCAATAATCTCGGTGCCACCATCAACGGCCTCGTCGATGCCGTGCAGGTGACCACTGGTGCCACCATCACCAACGCTGGCACCATTGCCAGCACCGGCGTGCTCGGCACCGTCGGCAGTGACGGTATCCAACTCACCGACGGCACCATCACCAATACCGGCACCATCACCGGTGCCGACCGCGGTATCCGCTACGCAGGCACCACCACGACCACCGTCACCAACAGCGGCACCATTTCGGGGGTAGTCGCCATCGACTACGGTGCGGGTGCCTCGGCCGACACGCTCACCATGACGGCGGGCACGATCGGTGTCCTTGGCACTGGCACCCAGGCGTTACTATTTGGTGCGGGAAATGACGTCCTCAACCTCCAAGGTGGAACCATCACCGGCATCGTGGATGGCGGCGCGGGCATCGACACCATCAACTTCAACGGCGGCGCCGCCACTATCACCGGCAACGTCACCAACTTTGAAACCATCGTCAGAAGCGGCACCGGCGTGGCAACCATCACCGGCACCACCATGGCTGATCAGATCACCATCAATTCCGGCGGCCTCTATCTCAATGGCAACGTCTCGCCCTCCACCATCGGCAATACCACGCTCTTCCTCAATGGCGGTGTGCTCGGTGGCACCGGCGTCTGGAATGGCGTGGTCACCCAGACGGGCGGCATGCTCACCCCCGGCATCGCTCCTTTGGCCATCGGCAACCTCACGCTCGGCAGCGATGCGCTGGGTGCCAAACTCATCGTCACCGGCGGCAGTCTCTTGGTAAATATGAATGCAGCCGCCCAAACAAGCGATTTGCTCACCGTCAGCGCCAACGCCAATATCTCTGGCGGTGCCACCGTCCTTGTATCGCCAACCTCCGTCGATGCTCCCCTGCAAAGCACCAGCACCCGCGTGGTGAATGTGGCCGGCACTCGCAGCGGCAACTACGCCGCCGCTGGCTTCTACCTCGGTGCCGGTCGCACCGACGCCGGTCCGCTCGTCCCAGTTAGCGGCGACGGCGCCTTCACCAGTTCCACAGTGTCACTAACCGTGGGTGGCGGCAATGTCGCTCTGCTCCAAAACGTGAACGACATCTACGTGACGGTCGCCCATAACTACGACACGGTCGCCGGCTTAACCTCGTTTGGCCAACAGTTCGGCAGTTTCCTCAACAGCCAAGTGGCCGCTTCACTGACCAATCCGATTCTGGCGGACTTCATGGGCTACCTCGACTACAGCGCCGCCGCCACAGTGGCCGGAGTGATGAACGCTTATCAGCCAACGGATTTCCAGGCATCCCTGGCGTATTCGGTGGTGAGTGCCCGTGAAATCCACCGCATTGTGGAGCAGCAAAACCTCGGAGATCGCTTGTTCCCAAGCAGCAATCATGTGTGGGCTAACTACAACTACAATGATTACTCCAACACCGGAAGCACCAGCCGGTACACCATGGGCATCGGCAGCGCCGTGGATACCCTCCATTTCGGGGCCTTGCTCTCCTACGCCAATTCCGACATCACCGATACTTCCAAGGTCGAGTCTCTCGCCTATGGTGCCTATATGGGCATGGGTGCCTCCACCGGCTGGCAAGTCAATGGCTACTTCGGCGGATCCCATAACAAGACGACCACGAACCGGGGTATCCCCACCTTCGCCAACTCGCCTCTCTTCAGCGCCATCAACTTCAACCCCGATGGAGACAGCCTCCAGGCCTTGCTCTCCTCCGCTTATTTGATGGAAGCTGGAACCTGCACATGGGGACCGACATTCGGTTTGGAATACGCCGATGCCAAATTGAAGGGCAACCTCCAGCCCGGGACCAACCTGCCCGGCATGTCGTATTCGTCAGACACCTTGAAGAGCCTGCGCTCGCTGCTGGGTGTGCGTGGCGAATGCACTTGGGGTTCCAAGGTTCGCCCTTACGCCAGTGCCCAGTGGGCGCATGAATTCGAAGGCGATAGCAATGGTTACGCGGCAACCTTCCAAGGGGCTTCCTTCCACGTCAATTCACCGATCCATCTGGCAGCTGACTCCATCGTCATGCGTGCCGGCCTCGTCATCAGCCTCTGCGACGCATGCTTCGGCGATATCGGCTATCTCGGTGAGTATTCCACCAGTGGCGACAGCGCCGACTACAACGGCTTGAACATCGGCCTGCACGCTTCGTTCTAATAGTCATCGCCCGTCTCCAACTCCAACTCCGCGCACGGTCGCTCCGTGCGCGGAGTTTTTTTGGGGGTGAACCATGATTCGAGTATTGCACGATCTTGGAGCATTGAGCCTCGACAATGAGCCACAATCTCGCACACTTATCC
>JBAXCM010000449.1:0-4038 GCA_037141475.1 Verrucomicrobiota bacterium
GTAGTAGGCTCGGATGATCTCACGGCTTGCAGCTGCGAGGTCGCGGCCGAAGTAAGCAGTGGCTTCGTCTTGGCCGCCAACGCCGCCGCCTCCCCCCCCCTGCCGGAGTTGGACTTGGCGCTTGCGTGCCAATTGTGACTCTTTCTTGAGCTCATCCATTTCAGCAGGTGCCGGAGCCTCGGCAAATGCATCGGCCGACATTTCGGCAAGCTGCTCCATCTCACCCGCATCCCGCGCCAAGCCGTCCTTCATCTTGGCAGCCATGCGCATGGCTGCCGGGGCGGACTTGGCTCCTCGGGCCATCGGCTGCGGTGTCGGCGGTGCGGCTGCCGCTACCGGAGGAGCCGGGGCTCCCGCTGGGCGATCGGCCAGTTTGGCAAGATTGCCCAAGATCGTGACGCCTTTGGCGGTTTCCTTGTCTTTTTCGCGATTCAGTTCTTCGGTCAAGCCATTCTGGCCAGCGGCGGTTTCAAGGGCCCGTCCGCGCAGGGCGGTTTCGAACAGGCGGTCCTGCAAATCGGGGTTGGGCGGCAGCAATTCCCAGAGTTCCCGCAGGCTGCGTGCGACGTCGGCTGCTCCGCCCTTGCTGCGTTGTCCTAACAACGCCCGTTCAACCACATTCAATCTTCCATAGGCGGTGGGCAACAGGTAGCCCTCGAGGTTGTTTCCCAGCAGGAAATCGTCCATGAAGGTTTTATCCTTCTTGTTAGCCAATGCGGGTTTGATGACCTTGGTGAAAAAGGCGGCGTCCTTGCGAGCTAGGAAAAAATTCAGCTCATGGCAGGCGAACTCGGAATACTTGGCGAGTTTTTCCTCATCCTTGAGTTGGGGCCATTGCAGGACCCAGGCAAACTTGGCGAGTGTAGGATCGCCGCTAAGGGTGGTGAACAGGGCGTGGACACTGGCGAGCGTGTCATAAGTCTCCATCTCGCTCGTTAGGATATCTGCGAGGGTGAGCGTCTTGCCCTTTTCCAGCACGGTCACTTCCTTGCGCTGGGTGAAGGGCTTGGCTGGATCGAGGTTACGGGCAAGCCGCTGGTCGGCAAATTGGGTGGCAGCCTCGGGCAGCGCGAACGAGTGCCACACCGCGTTAGCTAGATCCTCGGCGTACACCTGGACGTGCTGGCGGTCGCCCAGCGCCTTGCGATCGATGCGAACGATGCCATCCTTGTCTGGAAGCAAGTTATAGATTGTGGGTTCGCTGGCGGCGAGAAAGTCGAGATTCGTGTCGGCGGCCGCACCGCCGGGGCCGGCATTGGCGGGGGTGGCAGGACGTTCTGCAGCGGCGGCTGCGCGGCGCTCGCCACGGTCGCCAACGGTGGCGGCGGCCTGTTGCATGCCCTTGAGGGAAAGTTCGTCGAGGCCGGTATCGCGGACTTCCCAAGGATTGAGCAGGAGGCCCGGGCGGGTGAGCATGTTGCCCGGATAGAGTTTGCCATAGCGGCGTTCGAGGATATACCGGTATTCGTCGCCGATCTGGCGGCCGGCGGCGAACAAGTTGGGCTGTTTGGCTGGCGAGCCGGACGCCTCGCCGAAGCGTGCGAAGCCGCCAAACCCGGCAAAGATTCCCCTACCCGGCTCAAAACGCGAGGCGGCAACGTGAACACGGGTGAACAATCCGGCGTTGGCCAGCTTGATGGTTAGAACATCTTTGTCAGTAGCGACGGCGGTGATTTGCAGAGGCGCGGAATGCTTGAGTTCGAGATTGCGGTGTTTACCTAACAACCATCCAGCGACCTGTTTGCCTTCGCTCACATGGATGGCAAAGTCGCGTTCCTCGCCCAGTTGCCGCAATGAATAATCGCCGGGAGCCAGACCGGAAATTTCGATAAAACCATCCTTGGATGTCAGCTTGGCCGCGAGATCTGCGGTGAACGTCCCAGCCCTCACTTCCAGCAAGGAAAGCGCCGACTGCGCGCCAGCTGCCAGATCCTGGCCCAACTGAGGCACCCGCAACACGCTGCCTGCCGCCGCGTGCAATTCTGACGACCACGTGCGCTCATCCTCATCGAGTTGCCAATTTGAATCGCGGCCGTTGGGGCATTTTGACTGGACGTTGGTGATGCCGGGCAACCCGCCGAGCGCGATTCGGCCCTTTTCATCGGACTTGAGTGCCACGTTTTGCGGGTTGGCAAACCCGCGGTGATGGAAGCTGAAGACCACTTGTTGGTCGGCGACGGCCTCGCCGTTTTTGCCTAGCAATTCAAGCACATAGTTGCCTGCAAATTTTGCCAGATGGCCGTCGTTGGTGGCGTCGGTCTTGTCGATGCCGTTGAGCGACCAGGTATGGGAGGCGCTGAGGTCACGCTTTTCGCCGCCGGAGCTGAGCATGTCAATTTTTCCGGTTAGAGTAACGGTGAGTTGGGCGAGTCGTTCAGGGACGTTGAGGGTGTGGGTGAGGACGCTGGCGGCGCTAAGCTTGAGGTCTTTGACTTCGCGGGTAGTGGCGATGCCGTCGAGGGTGGTCGAGGTGATGGTGAGTTTGGGATCAGTGATGAGCGCAGGGTCGAGGTGAGACTCTCCGAGCATAAGCGTGGTGCGCAGGGCCAGGGTGGCCTCACGCCGGGCTAGCAATTGCTCGCGCTCAATGTGGAATTGGGCGTCGAGGCGGTAATCCTCGGCGTGATGCTCGAATTGGGTTAGAGTCGCAAAGGTGCCCGCCGGATCACTGAGGACCAGTTGGCGCATTCCCGGCTGTTTGGTGAATGGCACCACGATGCGATCGAGTTTTTCGTCGCGGGTGAACTTGCGCCCGTCGAGCCAAACGACGGCATCCTTGACCGGTTGGCATTTTTCATCGAGCACTAACAACAAATCCCCGCTCGGGCCGGTTTGCTGGATGATCTGCCACTGGCCGACGCGAAGCAAGGCGCGACTGCTGCGGCCGGTGCCGATGAATTCGATGATCCAAGCGCCGCGCTGGCCCTTGAGTTCGGGAAACTTGAATGTTTGGCGGCTGCGTTTGAAGGGGCCGGTGTCGAAGCTGTGGGTCTGTTCACTGTTAGCCACGAGGCCATCGAGATTGAGGTCGGTGTTGAGCTGGCGCTTTTGTGTTAGGAAAAAGTTAAGTGCGTTAAGTTCATAGATTTTGACAATAAGTTTGGGGGTATTCTTGACGATCACATCGAATTGGGCGACGTCGCCGGGTTGGAAGAGTGGCGGATTGGTGGCAGGAAACTCGATGTCCACGCGTTCCTTGAGTTGTTGGAAGGCGGTTGGATTGAGCAGCGAGGCCCAGCGCTCGGCATCGCCGTGACCGCCGACGATGAGAGCCTCGGCCAGCAGCGGCTTGAGCCACGAATCCAACACATAACTCGTGTAGGGAGCCATCATGGCTTCGCCAAGAGCAGCGGGATTGGCCTTGGCGGCCTGATCGAATAGCGCGAGAAAATACTCGCGCACCAACGGTTCGTCGTTAGGCACTGGCCGGTGAACGATCAGGGCGGCGCTGAGGTCTGCGTTGAGGTCGCAGCGCGGGTCGTTGGCAGCGGCAGTTTTTTCCAACCACTGAGGGTTCACATAACCGAATCCACGCGGCAGTTTTAGATATTCAAGGAAGCGGGCTTGGTCGTGCACCCCCTTCATCCGGTCGTGATCGAGCCGTTGATAGAGCACCTGTGCTTTGAGCGTGTTGAAGGCTGGTGGCAGCGTCTTGGCGTAGGCCCACAAATTTTCGAGCCAAGCCTCGCGTTCTGCGGGGTCGAAGGCGACATCGACGTCCTGGGATGGGGAGAGTTTGCGCAAGCGGGAATAGACGAAAGCCGAGTTGGTGGCGAGGGCGGGGATGGCCTGGACGAGGGCGTCGAGTTGGGCGGGCAGCAGGGCGCGATGGATGGCGAACTCACCGAAGCCCTTGGATTCCGGGGCATTGAGGTCGGCGATGACCCATTCGGGCAGATTTGGCACATCCGGCCGCTGGAGTTTTGAGAGCAGTGCGCGGCGCTGTTGAGGACTGAGCGCGGCCTTGTTGCGAACCAAAACTTCAAGGGCATTTTGGGTCAATCCGCCCAGGCCTTGGTCGTGGGCGAGGGCATCGCG
>JBAXCM010000450.1:0-4034 GCA_037141475.1 Verrucomicrobiota bacterium
GCTCCGCCTATGATACTTGGGCCTCCCTCCACGCCGGCGGCCAGTCGGCCTCTGAGGATTTTAACCATGATGGCGTGCCTAACGGAATCGCCTTCTTCATGGGCATGGACGGCCTGACCACCAACCCGGGCGTAGTCAACGGCAAGGTCACTTGGCCGCACGTCGGCACGGTCAGTGCGTATGAGGTGGAGGTTTCTAACGACTTGGTCATTTGGACCCCGGCCGATCCCGCCTCGGTGGATAGCGTCACGGATCCGGCACAGGTGGTATTCACCTTGCCGACGGGAGCCTCGAAACAATTCTGCCGCCTCTCGGTGACGCCATAAGCGTAGCGGGCAGCGGTATTTACCGAGTGTCGTAATTTCGATCGCGGCGCTCTGAAGCCAACAAAAGAACCAACACCCACACGCCAAGTCTGATACCATCATGCTTGGCGTGCGTTGTTTTTGAAGCTTGGCCCAATGCTGTCAGTTCAATCCTCAACCCTTCCGAGCAGTTCACCGACTTCTTTCAAAATCTCCTCAGCCACAGCTGATTCGCAATGAAGGCCACCGTTTGCCATGACTTCACCCATTTTTTCCTGCTTCTGCCATGACGCCTGCGCTACCTGATAGACGGGCATCGACGCCACCAGCAACAGCATCGCAGAGGCATACGCCGGAATGAGCGTTAGGGCCACCGCCGCCCGCGACAATTGGCGGCTGAAGCTCACCGCCAAGGCCCGAATCATGCTGCTGAAAATCACCAGCAGCAGGGGAACCAACAAAATAGCCCGCCATACCACCCGCGCCTCGATGCTCTCAAACGGGGGGGTCATCAAGCCGAACAGCGGCACAAACGCCAGCCCCGCCGCCACCGCCAGCCAGCTCAGCCGGGCCGGACCAGGGCAGACGCCCAAAGCTGCGGCCCGTCGCCCGAGCCGCCAGCGAGCGATCAAGGCCGGCACCACCAGCAATAACAAGCCCATCGCCAGAAAATCAGCAGCCGGCAACATCCCGTAGAGCGCTTTGAGCCCCCATGCCTGTCCGCCTAGCGGAGTCAACCGCGTGAGTGCCGTCACATAGCCGAAGGGCAGCAAAAGCCCGGCACCAAAGATCCACGCCCAGTCCACCGGCATCAGCAGCGCGTTCATGTGTTGGGCAAGCCCCAGCACGGCTTGCGGCAAGCAGAAACGGTATAGCGCCACCGCCAGCAGCGCCAATCCTAACAACAACCACAACACCAGCGAGCAAGCACGAGCGGCCAACAAATGATCGATCATCCGGCCGGGTTGCAGGTCCTCGTCGGCCAGCGGCGGCGGGTTCTTCGCCAAGTTGTGCATATAAAAAATACCGGGTTGAATATACAGGCCGCTGTGCATCCTGATGGCATCAGTGCCATTGCCATTGCCTTTTTTAGTTGCCCTCCATTGATCAAAGCGCTGTTTAATTTTCCCGAGGCGAGCAGCGTCCTCGTCGAGTCCGAGTTTTTCGGCGGCGGATTGCAAATACTGGGTCAGTTGGAAGGCGTTGGACTTGTGAACCAGCGCGTGGATAATTGAAGGATTTTCCATCGCCCCGACTCTCTGAAGAAATTGATCAGCATCCGTTAGCAAGGGTTTGAATTGCGAGGCGTCCCCGGATCCGCCGACGAGCCATGCTTTCGCCGCGATGGCCTCGTTCAAATGGCGCAGGTTGGACTCTGAGTTAATGTCGCCTATGAGATACACTAGCAATTCCCAACGTGCCAGTTGATCGTCCTGCCGGAACGACGGCATTCGAGCGGCCACAAATTCGGTTTTGCGGTTCACGCACGATGCTTGTTGGTTAGCAACTCGCAACAAGGCCAATGCCTCATCGAGCTTCGCCTCATCGGTGATTTTCCATGAGCGCAACTCGCCGGCCCGCCTCGCCTGGCTTGTCTGTATCTCAGACTTGACCGCTTGACTGGCCAACTCACCCGCCGCGAGGTACGTGAACCAGGCATTGCCCGGATCAAGCCGCCGCGCGGTGGCGAGAAAATCCGGCGGATACTCGCCATGGTCGCCCCGGTAATTGATTGCATAAGCGGCAAAGCAACCTGGATCGTCTGATGCACTGTCCCAGAGCGCTCGGATCTGCTCGGTTTTCGTCGGCTTGGAAAGATCACCAAACAGCCGGAATTTTTCCTTTTCGCTCAATCCTGCAAGCATATCCGCATGCGGCCGGAACGCATCCGGCTCGGACATCCTGCCGCCGATAGAGCTTTCGTCCCCCCTCAGCACCTGCCGATAGTGCAATCCCTCGGCCACCGCATGCAGCAGCACCGGTACCGAGAGCCACACCAGCGCCAGTGCCAAGGCCCACTCCCACAGCGAGCGGCGCTGCTTACGTGCCGCCACAACCTCCCAGCGGGCGATGACCGTGGCGGCGTCTGGATGAGATTCCGGCACCATCTTCTCTAACATCTTGGTGGCGGCCGAGCGCAGTTCAGGCGTTTCCGCAAAGGGTTGCAGGGCGGCAGCCGTCAGGCGCTCGGAAGAATCGGACATGCCGTGCTTGTAGAATCCCCCGGCCCGTGGGTCAACATCCAAGATCCCAGCGAGGTTTCAGCTCAGGCCTAAGCCCCGATCTCTGGGCGGGTGTGGAGCAGACTGTCCCTTATACTTTAGCCCCCTCAGTGCATCAGGCGAGCCGGGAAGTGGATTCCCAGCGCGCGTTCGTGCCGCCTCCAACGCCGCGCTAGCCCTCCTCAAAATGGATTCAAGGGTCGATTCAATACCCCCCCGTGCTGGTTTCGGATTTGACCAAAATCTATTCTCGACAATTGGCAACGTGGTCCCTAGCTTGCGGCTCCACACAACATATCATGATCCGAAAATTCATCCCCAATGCATTGGCCCTCGGGCTCATCGCCGTCACCACCGCCCAGTCCCCGGCCGCTCCGGCTGCTCCCGCCACCCCTGCTACGGCGGCGGCGGAAGTTCCGGCCGTGCCCGAAACACCGGCCAAGCCGGTTTTGGATCCGGCCGTGGTCAAGACTGATTCTTCCTACGCCTTGGGCTTCCGCACAGGCGGCAGTTTTGCCCAGCAATTTGGCCGTTTTGGTGTGTCGGTTGGGGATTTGGACACGGAAAGTTTCCTCAAAGGATTCTTGGCCGCCTTCAAAGGAGAGAAGCCAGGTCTCGACGAAGAAAAACTGCAAGCCGCCATGCAAGCTCTCGGCGATTTGCTCCAAATCCGCGAAAAAGAGTCGGCTGCCGCCAACCTCGAAAAAGGCAAAAAATTCCTCGAGGAAAATGGCAAGCGCGCCGGGGTTGTGACCACCCCCAGTGGCCTCCAATATGAAGTGCTGGCCAAGGGCGGTGACGAAAAATACGTCGCGCCGAAGGAAGGCGCCGCTGACAACAAGGAATTTCTTGTCAACTACAAGGGCACGCTCATTGACGGCAAGGAATTCGACGCCTCGCCTGCCGGCAAGCCCGTCCCAATGACGCTTCAGGTGGTTCCCGGTTTCAAGGAAGCCCTCACCACCATGCCCGTCGGAGCCAAATGGAAACTGTTCATCCCCAGCGCCCTCGCCTACGGTGAGGAACGCAAGAGCGCCGATCTCGCTCCGAACAGCGTGCTGATCTTCGAACTCGAACTCGTCAAAATCCAAGACGCCCCGCCGCAACAGCAAATGCCCTTCCAAATGCCCGGCGGCCCAGGCGGCCCTGGTGGTCCTGAAGGCGAATAAGCCTCGTGCTGCAAGCCAACCCTTCTATCAAAGGCCGCCGCTCATCCGGCGGCCTTTTTTTGTCCTCGCTTCGTGGCCTGCAGCGTCGCCGCAGGCCGAATATCTGTAAGTGATTGGCTTTCAATGGATTAGGAATATCTAATTTCCTAACTGTGACCTAAAGTGTGTCCCTATCCAAAACTTGGAGGCTTATCCTTAGGGCCACCGTGGATTGCCGGTGTGAGGCAGTCAAGAAAAATGTTAGATCGGAGTGCACCGGCCTTTTCCGCCACCCCTCCCCGCGTGCGCGGAGCGGCCTTCGATTGGGCGGCCGGGAAGCTGATTGAATGGCCTCCTCC
>JBAXCM010000451.1:0-4027 GCA_037141475.1 Verrucomicrobiota bacterium
GCCGGAGCGCTCGAAACGCTCCAGTTGACGCTGGACGGAAACCAAGGACACGCTAAAATCCTTCGCCACGGCCCGTCCGTGGGTTTCGCCATAATGAAACAGGTGCAGCAGCACGGCCTCCGCCGCCCGCCCGCCGAAAAGTTCATGCAACGGTGAAGAATACATGACCTGCAATAGATGTCGTATGACCTACAATGCAAGTCGGATCGATGATTTTATGAGCCCGCCCGATTGGAAATGCTGCACCGTAGAGCAACTTTGGCGCTACGTGGCCTGGCACTTGGAAAACGCTGGAATTGGTTCAGTATTAGTGGGTGGCGCGGCTGTGGCCATCCATACGGAAGGGCGCTACCGCACCAGCAACCTGGACTTGGTGCCCGACGACTTGATGCGCCGCGAAGTTCCTGAACTTCTCATCTCCCTTGGGTTCGCTGCGCAGCGAAATCGCAATTTCGCCCATCCCGAGTGTCCACATTTGTCCGTCCGTTTGCCGATGGGTCCCGTGGAGATCGGCGGTGAATTTCCCATCGTGCCGGATGAGGTCGAGGTTCACGGCCGGCGGCTCCGCATCCTCTCGCCCAGCGACTGCGTGAAGGATCGGCTTGCCAGTTACGCCCATTTGCGCTCGCCACGGTTTCTGGATCAGGCCTTCCTGATTTGCCAGCATCAGCCAGCGCGGGTTGATCTCGGGCAGATCGAACGCTGGTGCGGGGGCAACGGGAGCATGGATGCATTCAAGGAACTGAAACGCAGTCTGATGGATGTTGAAAATGACAGATTCTTCCCAGGTTTGACCCCCCAGACCAAGCCACGTCTCACAATCTCCCTATTTGCCAGCGAACTTCTCTCCGCCCGCCGGATCCTCAGGCGGCTCGGGTTCGAGCGGCTCAAGTCACCGCTTCTGACGCATGTGCTGGTCACCATCGAGAACGGGACCATGACTCTCGCCGTCACCGATGGCGTCCACTGGCTTGAAAGCCGGATCCCGGACACAACATCGCAGAATGAGACCGGACGCTTTCTCATGCCTGCCAAGGCATTGGGGGACGCGGCTCGAAGCGGCACGGGAAAACTCGTGCTGTTGAATTTCTCGGACGGGCCGGGAAAACCCGCGCTTCTGGTCACCATTTGCGGCCGTTCAACACAGACCCGCACGTTCTACCCAACCGAGCCGGCGGACGGATTTCCGGATCGTCCCGTTGTCGAGGGCAGCGCCACGCTGGTGCCGAAGGAAACGATGCTCGCGCTCCAGACCGTGGCGATCTGCGCCTCAAGGAAGGTTTCCCCCAATCCGAACCTATGCGGCGTTTTGTTCAATCCGGATGACGGGGGCGCGGTTGTCGCCAGTGACGGAAGACAGTTGGCGTTCGCTCCTACGCTGGTTCCGGAGCTGGAATTCATTCTGCCCCGTGCCGCCGTTCATCTGCTCGATCATCCGGCGTTCACCACCGGGGATGTCGAGGTGCTTTTGCCGGAAAGCCCCGAGGATCACCGGGTCGGGTTCCGCTCGGGCCTCCACACACTCATCGCCCGAACGGTCCCGGAAAGGTTCCCGGACTACCGAGGCGTAATTCCTGATCTTCATGATCTTCCCGCCGCAGTCACCATCCAGGAAACCCACAGGGTGCCGCTGGTTTCCTGGCTTCGTTCCCTGAAGAGTCCGTCCACGCTCGTGCGCCTCACTTGGGAAAAGCCAGGGAATCTCACCCTGACCCACCTCGACCGCAGGGCCGCGCCGGAAATTCTGGAAATTCCGGTGAGCGTGCAGGGTACCCCTCCGCCGGTTTCCTTGTTTGCCAGGATTTTGGCCAACGCGCTGGTGATCGGGTCCACCATCCGGCTGCGCGACTGCGTGACCCCCTGCATCGTTACCTCCCCGTCCGGCAATTGCTGCGTTCTGAAGCCGGCGCGCGAAGCGGATGATTTGGCGGCAGTCATCCGGCGCCATGTTGAGAAACACGGCCTTTGAGAAATCACGCATAACTGCCGGGGTTGTCCGGCAATCGTTTCGCCACCCCTGCGGAAATGGGAAAATTGGGTGGCGTCATGGCCAAGGATCTGAATTGCCGCTGTTCGCCGCACACCGAACCAGCCGACCCCTTGTCGCTGTCGACGGTGTGTTCCCGCCGCACGTCACAAGTTGACACGGGCCACTGCGGCATGGATACGCAATCACGCCCCATCGACAGTGGCAGCCCGCTCCTTACGGACGAAGAAGCCTGCAATTACCTCCGCATCCGCCAGCGCCAACTTTACTCATGGCGCATGCAGGGTGTCATCCCGTTCATCCGCATCGGTCGCTCGATCCGCTACCGACTGCGTGATCTGGACGCCGCCATCGCCGCCATGACGGTCGTGTCATTGGCCGATGCCACCCGGAAGTCCGGCAACAACGTCGGACAGACCGCCGCTGAAACGCCCGCCCCCAACCCGAACCCCGTCCCGCAGCCATGAACCCACTCATTCCAAAACCCGATATCTCAGAAAGCGAGGCGGACCTTATCAGGCCTGACTGGCCGACAATCCGCGCCCACTACGAATCATCGGACGAGTCACTCCGCCAGGTGGCGGCGAGTTTTGAGGTGCCGTTCGACACCATCAAGAAACGGTCGTCGCGGGAAAAATGGCACAAGCTCGCCGAAGTTGAAGTGGCACCGGTACCAAACGATGACACCGGCCATTCCGGCGAAAATGGCACCTCCAAAATGGCACCATTGCCAGAAAATGGCACTGCGAATGGCACCGGCACCGGCACTTCCGCCGGTAATGGCACCGCCGAAATGGCACCGGTGCCGGAAAATGGCACCACGAACGGCACCGGCACCGGCACTTCCGCCGATAATGGCACCGCCGAAATGGCACCGGTGCCACCCGCAATTCCAGCCACCAAGGACAAACGGTCTGTTGGTGGTTCGTCCGCCTCAATCACACGGCACCTCGTTGGGCTGCTTGGCGATGACGTGGTGTTGCTTTGGTGCATGAAGGGGGAAAAAGGACCAAGGTGGACCGGATGGCAGAAGTCCGGCATCGAATTGATGAGCAAGCCGCGCTACCTCAAAAATCTCGCCAAGGATCGAAATATCGCCGTCTTGACCGGCACTCCTTCAGGTGGGCTTTGCTCCATCGACATTGACGATGACGCCGCGGTTGAACCGTTCCTCGCACTCAACCCGAAGCTGGTCGTGACACTGCGCAGCCGCGGTCGGCGCGGATGCAACATTTGGGTGCGGGTGACGGGGGCCTTTCCGCCGCCTTCCGAGATCAAGTGCACTGACGGCACAGCGTGGGGCGAATGGCGTTCCACCGGCGTCTGCACGATGATCCACGGTGTCCACCCGGAGGGAATGAACTATGAACGGTCGCCCGAGGTGCCTCCCGTCACCATGCCGTTTGAGGAGATCGTCTGGCCTGATGACCTCAACCTGCCCTGGCTGACCAATGAGGACGAGCTTCCCGGCACCGCCGACGAGTCGGACGATCCGATCATCCGTCAGTACGGCGTGCCGGTGTTCTACGCGAAGGCCAAGGACGGCGAACTCTTCGTCAAGGGCATCAATGAGGCATACTGGGCGGCTCTCTACGCCGCCGAACACACCATGCTTTACGAGCCCGACGAGCGGACATTCTTCCAATATGCCGATGAAACCGGGATCTACTCGGTGATCACCCCCGACATGATCAAGCAGGCCATTTCCCACCGAATGCTGGAAATGTCCCGGACCTCCGAGGCGCTGTCGCCGCTGGAAAATCTGCGAACCGACAAGATCCTGAACGCGGTAGTCGCCCAGCTTCGTGGCATCGCCGAGGTCCGTAACGCATTCACCGACCGCCCCCGTGCCGTTCACCTCGCCAACTGCATGCTCCGCTTTGAAGGATCAACATGCTACCAGGAGACTTTTTCCCCGGTCTTCCGCAGCCGTAACCGGTCGCCGATTCACTTCGACCCGGGCGCACAATGCCCCCGGTTTCTAAACGAACTGCTCCTGCCCGCCGTCCATCAGGATGATGTCATCCTGCTTCAAAAGAT
>JBAXCM010000452.1:0-4026 GCA_037141475.1 Verrucomicrobiota bacterium
GTGCCAAAGGCCCGGTCGATCCGGAAAAGGCGAAACGTTACTTCGGGCTCACTTGGCAGGGAACGTACTGGAAATACGAGCACTGCCGAGCGAATGGCGACCTCTATACACTCCAAGATGTGCCCGCCGACCGCGAACCGGATTTTTTTGAGATCCTGCGTGCGACAGTACTGGCCGGCAGCCTCGGTCGACAATTCGCCGCCAAAGGTTGGGACGCCATCGACCAGCAGCTCTCGATGCACCAACTCGGTGGTGTGGACGCCTCGGTCAACCTCAATATCATGGAACTCGGTGCCTCCATCATCGACCAATACGACTCCGACAGCAACCCAACGTGTATCATGCTTCCCGGCCCGGTGCGGCCTTATTATGCCTTCGGCAAGGAGGACGTTCCCTATCTTTGCCGCACCTCGGCAATCCCATTCCGCGGCAAAACCCTGCCCTCTGTCTATGTCTATTATGACGACGGCAAGTTGGCACCAACCCCAGCCTACGAAGCCTCAATGGTCCTACAACCGATGCTCTGGCGGCCCCATCAAACGGTGAAAAATTACGATGGGCCGACCCGATTCCGGATCTATCCGCAACACGTTGATTTGGGTGGCGGCTCGGTATTTTACATGGTTTCGGGTTGGACGGTTCCCGGCAAGGGAGCTCAGCCGGGCCAACCGGACCGCGGCACTGCGGGCGATTACACGTACTGGGGGGGGCCGAACTACCGGGTCACCAATCCCGAGCTTTTCCCCAAAACCTTCCGTGGTGACGAGTACATCGAACTCGGTCTGCCCAAGGACTCCACCGCCTTCCGCGAGCCACAGTCCGTCCACTCGGCGGCTCATGGCGCCATCGCCGGCTACACCCTCAGCGGCAATTCCAAACCCATCGACGTGCGTCCCTCCGACCTGCGCTGGGGTGGGTTGCCCACCTCGTTCTCACAGGTGAGCGGCTTCCTCGTTGGTCACGCGGTCACCGCCGAAATCGAAAACAACCCGGCCTATACTACCAGCAGTTGGAGTCGGTTGGGCGTCGGATATTTTCGCGGCGATCCGATTGAGGTGGTTTTGCAATACCAGGGACCCGACGGCAGTTGGCGGCCCTATCAGCGGGCGGAGTTCACATACAAGAGCAACTGGGGTGATCATTACCTGTGCAAGGATCCGGACTGGAAGACCGAATGCTTCTGTTGGTCGTCTTACCTGATTGATCCTCGCACGGACCGCTTTGGCGGCTTGGCCACGGTGCTAGCGAGCGGGGTGAAGATCACTCAGTGGACGTCGTTGCATCCGCAGATGTATTGGCCGGAGGGTGTGTCGCTGGCGTTTGGAAAGCAGCGCAACCAAGGTGTGCGGCCGGGGTGGACGGGTCCGGCGCCCAACATTGGTTGGAATGACGAGGCCCACAGTGCCTATAATTGGTACGATCCGTTAAACCCTGGTGGGGTTGCGGAAAATAACGCGCTGGCCTGGGGTGAAGCCTTCACCTTTGCCTACAAAGATCCGGACAACGTGATGCGGCCCGGCATGGCGGCACTCAATGAGTATAACAACCAGATGTTCCTCGGCAATCCAATGGCCAAACGCCACACGCTCAGTGATACCGGCAAACTCACCCAGAGTGAGTCGGAATCCGGCCGCCCACTCATTCTCAACCGGCCATTCCGCTCGGTTGCGGAACTCGCCTACGCATTCCGAGGTACCCCGTGGCGCAATATTGATTTTCTCAATCCGAGCTCGCCGGACGCAGGCTTGTTGGATGTGTTTTGCCTCTACGAGGATCCCGACGAGGCAAAACTCACTGCCAAGGAACTGCTCAAACAGCCCGCACCAGTGGATGCCGGCCGCGTTAATCTCAATTCCGCCGGACCTGAGGTGATTGCCGCCTTGCTCAGCGGCACCGCCCGCGAAGACGGCAATTATATCTCAGCCCCAGAAGCAGAAAACCTGGCAAAAATTTTGGTGAATTCGATCCGCTCGACCTCGAGCACTGGCGGCGCGCTTCTATCCAAGGCGGAATTGGTGTCCCGGCCACCGGGCAATGCGGCAGGCGGCGGCACGGCGAGCAGTCTCATCACCACTTTATCCAAGGAGTTTAAGAAACCTGAGGACCGCTCAATCAATGATCGGCGCGAGTCGCTGGCACGGGCCCTCTCAGATGGCACCACCGTCCGCAGTTGGACGTTCACCCTCGACCTAGTTGTCCAAAGTGGCCAGCTTGCCTCCGAGGCAACCAGCCTAGAGGCATTCCACGCATCCGCCGAACGCCACTTCTGGATCCACTTTGCCATTGACCGCATCACCGGACGCATCCTTGACGTCCAGTGGGAGACGGTGAAGCAATGATTTATCTAATAATTTCTCTTATCACTCCATGCTCCACGCCCCTTCAAAAATGAGCCCCATATTTGTGAGCCTGCTGCTGTTGTTGCCATGTCTGGCAGCCCCCGTTCACGCTCAAACCGGCAGCCCGGAAAGCCCGCCAGCCAAGCCCGGTCAACCAGCCCCCCGCCTGCCTCTGGTTGCCAGCGCTCCGGCTCGCGCCGAATGGACGATCCACATCAGCTCGGATTTTTCGGAGTCAGGGGAAGGCACCGGTCAGCGCCCGCCTGCCGCAGCCATAGCCGGTCAACCGCGCACGGCGAGTTCGATTCAATTTTCCAAGGATGGAGCGGCCAAGACGTACCGGTTGCGCACTCGCTGGAGTGATGGTGATACCGAGGATGAGTGGATCATCATGGGAAGCCATGTGGCTGAGCGTGCAGGCCACCGTGGGCTCTACATCGTTGGCAATGAATCGTCCACCGCGCGGGAGCTGAATTCGTCCGATTTTCCGGAATTGGCATGGGTGGACATGACCCACTACCGCGGTCTGAAGTTGCTCAATGGCAAGAAGGCCCTCTTTTTCAGTGTTCCGTTTGATCAAAAGCGCCTGACTGGCGAGCAGGCTCAGCTCATGGCATTTTCAAAGCGCTCGGACGCCAAGGCAACCCCCACCAAAGTTTTCAGGCCGAAGGTTCAGGAGGTCTCTCTGTATCTGGATGTGGCAACGCAACTTCCATTGCTCTACAATGACGGCCTGCTGCTGCGCCGTTACTCGTTCTCACAAGCCACCGAGGAGCCCCTGCAGCCGCCTGCCAAAATCGTGGATTTCCTGCGTGCCCGCAACGAGGCGCTGCGGGTGCGCCTCACCCCGCCGGCCGGCCCTGGTTCACCCTGAGCTATGGGGCTTCAATCGTGTTTGATGCCAATCGAGTTAGCCCCGTTGGACTTGCCGCAGTGCCTGTTGAAGAAACCACCGATGCCATCTGTGAAGGTTGCCATTGATTATCTGAAATGGCGCACATTTCCAGAGGTTTCGCTCGCCGCGAGGGTGGATCGAGTGCATCCTCTTGGCGTGATTTGGCTCGTGTCACTGATGATGGTGTTGTCGATGGCGCTGGGCCACGCTCAGAACGGCGGCGATGCAAAAAATCCTCCCCCGCCGCGCTCGCTGCGGCTGCTGCCTCTGGGTGAGCCACCGCCTTTTCGCCAAGACGTCAGAGACGGAGTGCGCTACGAACTGGAACCAGAGCCGGGCAGTATCCCGCCCCGACAAATCCGCTTCGGCAAGGGCGACTCAGCCACCCTCCTGCGCCTCAACCTCGGCCGCCCCACCGAGATACTCAAAATCCCCAGCAGTACCGCACCCGTGGTTTTCCACGAAGCCAGCGCCCCGGACGACCCTTCAGTCAAACCTTGGCTGACGCTTAATCCGCCGGAAACCGGCAACGTGTTAGCCATCCTCTGGCGCGACCCGGGCAGCCGTTGGAGCGCACCCCGTAACCTCGTTTTCGCCGATTCAGCGGCGGCCCTTCCGGCCGGCTCGCTGCGCATCGTCAACCTCTTGCCCGTCGATGCAGCGCTGATTTTCGACGGAGATCGGGTGATTCTGGCGTCCGGTAAGGCCCTCGTCAAACCCCTGAAGATCGGCAACGACCTGCCAATCCAGATCGCTTTCAAAAATAAAACCGGCCAATTCCAACCGTTCTAC
>JBAXCM010000453.1:0-4025 GCA_037141475.1 Verrucomicrobiota bacterium
GGCCACCGCCGCTTGGTTCACTATGATTTTGCTAGCCGCCTTTTGCGGCGCCATCTGGCAGGTAGCCAAGAGCCACGATTGGCTGCCCCATGTGCCATCCCGTGTGGTGGATCCCGTGCCGGCCGCAGTCGGCATGTTCCGCGTGGTGAGCACGCCGGCCACCGCTGACGTGCTCGACGCGGCGGGCCACTCGGTGGGCACCACGCCCACTGGCACCATGAGTGCGCCGGTGGGTGACGAGGTTACTTTCAGGATTGAGAAGCATGGCTACCGGCCCGTCACGGTCACCGAACGAATCGGCCCCGGCTCGGTCAATGAGCCACAATCGATCTTCAAGGTGCTGGAGGTCTATTCACCCCCTCAGTTCGGCGACGCCTGGCTCGACCAATATGGCGAATCCTATCAGCCCGTGGGCGAGGAACATGTGACGTTCGGCTTCGTGGCCGAAGAGGTTTGGAAAAAATTTGTACAGGAGGCCAAGCGGCCGGCTGATGCGGCCGAGGTTTTGGATTTCCCGCAGAACGGGCAGGCGTCCAAAGTTGTGCTGTGCAGCGCAGAGGAAAGCGCGGGGTTTTGCAACTGGTTGCGCAGCAGCGGGATCAAGGCGGGCTTTCTCACCGAGGATCACGAGGTGCTGCCGCATTTTGAGCAATTATTCGAGAATCCCGGCCTCAGTGCGCGGGCCCGCCGCGACGGGCTCAAGCCATTTCGGGTGACGGTTCGCAAAATCTCGTACGCGAGTATCGAATTAACCACTCATCCAGCCGGCGCGGAGGTCTATTTGAATGGCGCTCCCGTGGGTTTTGCTAGCGAAACGCTGCTCATTCCAAAGGTCAAGCCCGGTCCGGTTGATTTGATCATCGTTCGCGAGGGCTACAAGCCAGATACCGAAAAATTGATGATCAAACCAGGCCAGGTGCTCCCACTCAGCGTCAATTTGGTCGAAAATCAGACAGCTGTCTTCGGGCGCTCTTGGCAAAATGGCATCGGTATGAAATTTGTGCCCATCGGCCAAGACCTGTTGGTGTCAATTTGGGAAACCCGGCTGCGCGATTACGACCTGTTCATCAAGGAAAGCCAACACCGGCCGCCACCCGTCCCGGGATTCGCCCAGACGCCGGACCATCCGGTCGTGCTAGTCACCCGCGACGATGCCGTGGCCTTTTGTGACTGGCTTACCCAGCGCGAACGTCGGGCCGGTGCCGAGCGCATCGCCGCCTCCCAACTCTATCGCTTGCCCACCGACGTGGAATGGAGCCAAATGGTCGGCCTTGACGAAAATCTGGGAATCAGCCCAAGTTGGCGCGATGCCCGAAAAGAGCGCGTGTTTCCTTGGGGCATCGAGTGGCCGCCACCCCGAAAAGTCGGAAATTTCGCCGATGCCTCGGCCGCCCCGGAGCCCGGCATGGCAGGCGGACGGACGATTCCCGGCTACGACGATGGCTTCGCTCAAACCGCCCCGGTAGGCTCATTCGCGCCTAATTCCAGAGGCATTTTCGACCTGAGCGGCAACGTTTACGAATGGGTTGCCGATACCTATTCCAAGGGCGATTCGAATCGCCTCGGCGTGCTCCGCGGCGGCAGTTGGAATACCTACCAAGCCGAAAACCTCTACTCCGGATCCCGCAACCCCCAGCCACCCGATTCCGCCGCAGATACCTATGGCTTCCGGGTCGTGCTGGCTAAAACCGGCCCGGCTGCCGAAGCAACTCCAGCACCCTTGGATGCACCCCCCGCCTTGACTCCTCCCTCACCTTGAATTGCCAACCCGACATCCGATATTCCCATGGTTGAAATCATCATCGATTATGAAGGCGATTTGCATTGCAGCGCCACCCACCAACCCTCCGGCAACCGCTTGGTGACCGATGCTCCGCTGGATAATAACGGCCGTGGCGCGGCTTTCTCTCCGACCGATTTGGTCGCCACCGCCGTAGGCACCTGCATGGCCACGGTGATGGGCATCGTCGCCCGGCGCAAGGACATCCCGCTGGCGGGTATGACCGTGACGGTGCGCAAATTCATGTCCGATGACGTGCCTCGTCGCATCACTTGTTTGGAAGTGGACATTCGTCTGCCGCTGCCGGCGGACCATCCCGAGCGCAAAGTCTTCGAAAGCGCCGCCCGTTCCTGCCCAGTCTATCACAGCATTCACCCGGATATCGAAGTGCTCATGCACTGGCAGTGGCTCTAGCCTGCTCTGCGGCCCAAAGTCCCGCTCTCTCGCCAAGATTCGTTTGATCGCGACTCAGCGCGATGCCCTGCGCTGGCATATTGCCCGGCCGCTGGCGCTGAAGAGTGCCAGACCCTTTCCGGAATTGTGGGCCACTGCCCCGTCAATTCAAAGCCGGGGTCTGGAAGTCTGATCTTGCGACCCCAGCAACTCTCCCAGGCGAGCGTTGAGAACCGAGTTTTAAAAGTCCCGATTGCAAAGTTAAGGCCGAAGTGTATCCTCAACCCACTGCCATGAAAATCAACCTTTTGCCAGTCTCTCATTTCAAAGATTCCCGGGAGGCGTCCCCTCAGTCGCCTGTCTGCGGACCCAACCCTTGGCACCGCACGTCCAGCGCCTGCCGGGCCGCTTTGTTGCTTGCATTTGTTAGCATCAGCTGGCAGCCAGCCAACTGTCGCGCTCAACAGGCCACCGACGACGCTCAAGACGCCCAGGTGCTTACCCGTGGACCGGTGCACGAGGCCTTCGCCGGGGTGGTCACCTTCAATCCGGAAGCTGGTGTCATCGTGTCCAAGGCGGCCCCTGAGCCCATCGAGGAAATCCCCCCGGCGGAACGGCCGGAGGGCACCAACGTGACATGGATTCCCGGTTACTGGGCATGGGACGACGAACGCAGTGACTTTCTTTGGGTCAGCGGCATCTGGCGCTCCCTGCCGCCAGGCCGACAATGGATGGCCGGCTACTGGACCCAAACCGATGATGGCTACCAGTGGACGTCGGGGTATTGGGCCGACGCTGCGGCGCAAGAAACCACGTATTTAGCGGCACCACCGGCGACGGTGGAAAGTGGGCCGAACATCGCAGCGCCATCTGCGGACTATGGTTGGACCCCGGGTTGCTGGATTTGGCGCGAGCAGCACTACGCATGGCGCCCCGGGTATTGGGCTCAAGGCCGGGCGGATTGGACGTGGATGCCGGCGCACTATGTGTGGACGCGTCGCGGCTACGTCTTTGTCGATGGTTTTTGGGATTACTCAGTGGCGCGGCGCGGGGTTGTATTTGCGCCGGTGCATTTCGGTGCCGGAGTCTCTGTGAGGCCCGGTTACTCATACTCGCCCTCAATCGCCATCGATTTGGCGCTGTTCTCTGAACAACTTTTCGTGCGGCCGACCTATCATCATTATTACTTTGGCGACTACTATGCGCCTAGTTATCATCAGGGCGGATTCGTCTCTGCCCATTCCTATCAAAGCAACCGTTCCGGTTATGACCCGATCTTTGCGCATCAGCGCTGGGAACACCGCCAGGATAACGGCTGGGAAAAGAGTGTCGCGGAAACCTATCAGTATCGGCGCGACCATGAGGATGCCCGGCCGCCGCGCACATGGGCAGCTCTTCAGACTCTTCAAGCCAAGCCGGTTGAGGGCAAACAGAACCGCACAGTGATGGCTGCGCCGATTGACCAGTTTGCCAAGCGCAAGGATGCCGCAATGCGTTTCCAGGCGGTGCCTCAGGAAGACCGTCAAAAGCTGGCTCAGCGCAGCCAAGAGGTGCAAAAGTCCCGTGACCAGCGTCGCACACAGGAAGCCAGTGGCAGCGTCCCCGTTGTCGGTAAGCCCGGCACAGCGGTAGCCCCCACAACCGTGAAACTCGCCCAATCTCCGATCGTTGGCAAACCAGTTGCCCAGTTCAAGAAGGGCGAGATG
The DNA here is from genome assembly GCA_037141475.1 of Verrucomicrobiota bacterium. Classification (GTDB taxonomy): domain Bacteria; phylum Verrucomicrobiota; class Verrucomicrobiia; order Verrucomicrobiales; family Akkermansiaceae; genus Luteolibacter. Next base: position 3,880 of record JBAXCM010000453.1, read on the forward strand.
CCACCTGAGGTGCCGCGTACCCCCAAAACAGATTCGAAAGTCTTGCCTGCGGCCGTGGCCCCCGTTGATCCAGGCGCTCCCCCAGTGAAAGTCAAACCGGGCGTGCCCCCCGTCGATCCAGGCGCGCCCCCAGTGAAAGTCAAACC
>JBAXCM010000454.1:0-4023 GCA_037141475.1 Verrucomicrobiota bacterium
TGCCGCAACCGCGGGCGATGCAGCAGGAATCCAGGCAGATGCGGATTTCGCCGTCAGGCTTGGCGAGTGGCGTTAGAGCGGAGATACTGATTTTGCGGCGTTTGCTTTCGCGTTGCTCGCGGCGGAGGAACTCAACCAACATTTTTGGTGCCTTCTCGCGGGTCAAGTGGGCATAACTGTCGTCATTGATCTGGACGACTGGAGCCAGCGTGCAACAGCCGACGCAAAAGACTTTTTCGACGGTGAAGATGCCATCCTTATCGGTGTCCTCACCCTCACCGATGTGCAGATGTTTGCACAACGACTCGTGAATATCTTCCGCGCCCTGGATGTGGCAAGCCGTGCCATTGCACACCTTGACGTGATGCCGGCCCATCGGCCGATGGCGGAACTGCGCGTAAAACGTTGAAACCCCGTCCAGAGTGGCGGGGGGAATGCCGGTGAGTTCACATACCCGGCGCATTGCCGCATCGGGCAAATACCGGTAGTGGACTTGCAGCGCCTGGAGGATCGGAATCGCCTGTTCGGCGGTGCCGCCGAGGCGGCTAACAACATCATCGACATAACTCAAGTCGAGAGCGGCGGCAGGCGGGGGCGGCGGGGAAATCTGTAACTTACTTGCCATCCTTGGTGCCAATGCAGAACAGGTGCTTTTTGCCGCGCAGATAGATGCGGCCCGGGGCGAACGCCGGCGAGGCGCCGGTGCCTTCGCCGAGGGCCGAGCGACTGGATTCCTTGAAGCCTTCCTTGCTTGCCTCACCGCTGATCATGATTCCCTTGTTAGTTAGAATATGGACGCGCCCGTTGAACATGCTGGGGGATGCCTGGACCGTGGCCTTGGTATCGAATTGCCACAGGTGATCGCCAGTTAGAGCATCGAAGGCGTGGAGCTTGCCCATGTACACGGAGTACAGTCGCGGCCCGTCACACAGCAAACTGCATATATCTGGCAAGCCGTTGTCTTCCTGTTGCCATGCGATTTTGCTGGCGGTCACATCGCCGCTGCCGTCAGGCTTGATTGCGGCGATGCTGGTTTGATCGCAGGCGACGTAAACCAAATCATTGGCATAGGCAGGCGAGGTGGCGACGTCGCCGCGCATGCATTTGGCGCGCCACAGTTCTTTGCCGGTGGGAGGGTCGTAGGCGATGACCAAGGGGTCTGCGGAGGTGATGATTTGCTCGCGGCCCGCGTGTTGGATGATGATGGGCGATGCCCACGAGTTAGCGACCGGACGCGGTGTGGACCACACCGGTTCGCCGGTATTGGCGTCCAGTGCCATGATCTTTGACTTTCCATCCTTGGGTCCACCTTGGTCAAACACCACGATCACGCGGTTGTGCCAAATCGTCAGCGAGGTGGCGTGGCCATAGTTGTTTTGAGGCGTTCCCAAGCTGCGAGCCCACAGGTGCTTGCCGCCTGCGCTGAAGCCGGCGACGTCGCCATTGGCAAAGATGGCGAACACGCGGCGACCGTCGGTGGCAGCGCTGGATGCCGCGAAGCCAGTGCTCTCATCGGGTTCCGGCGCTTCCTCGCCGGCGCTTGGTGGCAGGGCCACCGGTTCTTTCCACAACGGTGCGCCAGTGGTGGCATCGAAGCAATAGACTTCGCGGCGCTTGGCTGTAGCACCCGTTAAAAAAACACGATCCCCCCAGATAACGGGGGAATTCTCACCGGGCAGGCCGATCTCCGTCTGCCACAAAATGTTTTTGCCGTTGGTGCCGTCCCAATCTTCCGGCAGTTTGGGCAGGGTCGAGATACCAGCCCCGTTAGGCCCGCGAAAATACGGCCAATTGTTAGCAACCTCCTCGGCGCTGGGGAACCAAGCGGGGTCGATAGGTCCGTCGATGGCGGCTGCGGGGGCGGGAACCGCTGCGGTTAACGATGATTTTGTTAGTGATGGCTGCCAGTGGCTGTCGTTGTCCCAGACGATAGCTAGAGTGAGACCAGCGAGTCCGAGGGTGCTGCCGGTGACGGCCTTGGCGGCGAGGGCGGTGGCACGCAGGGGATCGGGAGGGCGCACGGAGATATTAGGAAGGATCACAAGCGGGCGGCGAAGGTGGCGGGCGAGTTTGAGTGAGCCAAGAAACACCGCGGCACCTGCTAACAAACACCATGCACCCCGGTTGGCGAGTTTTTCGCGGCGGAAATAATCCTCTCGCAGGTGCTGGTCGAGCCCGCGGATCTTTTGTTTGAGGTCGTCGTTTTTCGGATCTTCGCGCAAGGTGGTTTTGAGGGGAGCGAGTTCGCGAGCCTCGACGAGGCGGACCTTGCCATTGCCGAGGCCGCGATGCAGATAGACGGTGTTGACGACCAGCAACGAAGCCAGCGCCAGCGAAAACACCCCGGCGATGAGAGCGATGCGCGAACATGTCTGCGCCCAAACGTTTTTTAGTAATTTTTCAGGATGATCCACGGTTCCCTCCTTCTGATGGTATTGACACCGGCAAGCCGCGACGCAGCAATTCATACGGACAAGCGGAAAAACAACGGGTGCATGAGACACAGCGGCCGCTGTCGGTTTCGTAATCGGGCGAACTGGCAGGAAAGAAGATGCGGGCGAGCTTGAGCGCCAGCACCAGTCCGAAAGCCACCCCGATCCAGCGGCCGAGATATAGGAAGCGTGCTTCGAGCGCCGTGGCTCTAGCGAATACGGTTAGACGATCAGCGGCGTGCTGGCGAAACGCGGTGAGTTCATCCGGCGGGGTTCCTGTCAACGTCCCTTGTTCCTGAGCCTGCACCAGGGTGGCAAGCTTGCCCTCGGGATGAAGGGTTAGCGATGCGAGGCCGACCTTGCCGCCGAGCCAACCAAAGAGCAACGCAGCAAGCGGCAACATCAGGGCCAGAAGCACGATCCGTTGGCGCCCGCTGGCGATGCGCTCGCGCCCTTGTTTGGCTGGCATCGGCGGGTTCAGCGCTCCAAATGGGCAGGAGCATTCGCATAAACGGCATTGGGTGCAGGTGCCCGGAGTGACTGTTGGCCGCCATTTGGCAAAGCGTGCGGCCACGCCTAACAAAGCTCCGTAGGGGCAGAGATACCGGCAATACGGCCGCCCGACAAACATGGATAGAACAAGCAGGGCGACGCCGGAGACGAGCATGACACGCGGCCCGGCCATGCGAAATATGCCGACAAATGGGTCGAACTTACAAATGAGAAACAGCGTGCCGGTAGCGGCTAACAAAACCGCCAGCGCGAGGTGGATCCATGGCAGCACACGCAAGCATTCATCGAGCCAACCGGGGACCTTGAGCGGTTTGACGAGGACCAAATCCTGGAGTGCCCCGTGCGGGCAGACGCCGGCACAAAACCCACGGCCCCAGACCAACGCCACCACCAAAGGCAGCGTGAACAAGGCGATGACCGCCAGCGGCACCGCATACGTTGGATCAGCGATGCCGAGGGCCACATTTTGGATCGATCCGATGGCACACACACAACCACGCCGCCAAAACCCGAAATACGCCAGCGATGCGAGCGAGAGGATGACGACGCCGCGGCGCGAGCGTTGGCGCAAGCTCAGCCACGAGGCAACGGCCAGACCGAGGGCCAGCACGGCGACATCGAGCCAACCTGTGCTGCGAGGTTGGGGGTTGGGAACGACCAACTGGGGCACTGCATGGCCGGAAAAATCCGGTGGGGGAAACCGTTCGACGCCAAAGACGGAGCTCACGCCCATGAACAAGAGCACGAGGACCAGCGCGGGTAGCAAGCTGGCGAAGAGGCTTGCTGATAGAAAAACAGGCTTCGAGCTTGTGATGGAAGACTGCGTCTCCCATGGCATGCGGGACGCCTGTGCGGGGGTGTTGACGCGGCTCATTTGGCTGAGGCTCCCTTTCCGCGCAGAAGGTAGGGTTTGGTGAGAGGCACCTGATGGAATGCTTGGGCCGGGCAGGCGGTGGCGATCGAGCAGATGTTGCAGTTGATGCAGCGGTCGTGGCACACTTGGAGATAGAGCGAGCCGTTGCCGAACATGTTGCATCCTTTAACGCACTTGCCGCAACCGACACATAACTCCTTGTTG
>JBAXCM010000455.1:0-4004 GCA_037141475.1 Verrucomicrobiota bacterium
AGTTTGAACGGAACCTACGTCAATGGCGAACGTATCGAGTGGCCGCGATTGCTGCACCTCGGCGACAAAATTAAAATTGCCAGTGAAATGTTAGTCTTCGAGGAGGACACGGGTGACGACTCCGTCGGCATCGTTCCGACCCAAAGTGCTGTGCCATCCGAAGTGCCCAAATCTGGCAGCCCCACCGTGATTTTGGAGAGTGATTCAGGCGGCCTGCCGGACGCCAAGGAATCCTCGATCCCAGATCGGAGAGTAGGGATCCCGCCTGTGGTGGAAGACAGTGCGTCCCGCCTGCCTACACGTGAGACGACAGGAAGAATGCCCGTCGTCCCTGAAAGGCAGGATGCCTATCCTCCTGCTAAACCGTCGGGATCGAGCGCGGGCCACGACGAGTTTGCCGGCGAAACTGCCGCGCAACTGCAAGTGTTGGTGCCCAAGTTGGAAAGCGTGGTGGCCGAGATTGGCAAAGCCATTGTCGGCCAGAAGGAGATTCTGCACAGCTTGATGTTGGCCCTCATGTCGCGGGGACATGTGCTCATGATAGGTCTTCCGGGCCTAGCCAAAACCCTGATGATCCGAACCCTCGCCGAGGTGCTCGACCTGCGCTTCCGACGCATCCAGTTTACCCCGGATCTGATGCCCACCGACATCACCGGCACCGATGTGCTGGAAGTCGATGAGGCCAGTGGGCGAAAAAACTACCGCTTCATCCGCGGCCCGGTTTTTACGAACATTCTACTCGCCGACGAGATCAATCGCACCCCTCCCAAAACCCAGGCCGCCTTGTTGGAGGCGATGCAGGAATGCCACGTCACCGCCGCTGGCGAGACCTATCCGCTAGCCCCGCCGTTTTTCGTGTTAGCCACTCAAAACCCGCTAGAGCAGGAGGGTACGTACCCCTTGCCAGAGGCTCAACTCGACCGCTTTATGTTCAGTCTGCGGGTGAATTACCCGAGTGAAGCGGAGGAAGAGGAGATTGCCACCAGCACCACCTCCGACCGCTCCGTCGAGTTGCATAAACGCATGAGTGGCGCGGAAATACTCTTGCTCCAACGCCTCGTCAGACGCCTGCCGGTATCCACTCATGTCGTCAAATATGCCACCCGCCTGGCGCGTGCCACCCGCCCGTCCGACCCCCGCGCCCCGGAGGCTGTTAGGAAGTGGGTTCACTGCGGTGCCGGGCCTCGGGCGACTCAGTATCTGTTGTTAGCTGCGAAAGCCGGGGCGATTATGCGCGGCAGTTTAGTGGTCAATTGCAACGACGTGCGTTTGGCCGCCCTGCCGGTGTTGCGCCACCGGATGTTCACTAACTTTGCTGCGGATTCCGAAGGTGTTGACGTTGATGATATTATCGCCAAGGTTCTCAAGGAAGTCCATGAACCGGGGGAGAAAGACTATTAGAGTCCTTGAAAAGCCAACGTTGCTGTCGTTAGATCAAGTTTTTTGCTCTTGGGCGTTCGGCGACCGGATCGACTGAGCTCGCCGAAGTTTCTGACGAGCCGTTTTCAACGCTTGCTTTGAGGGGTTTGAGGCGCAGCCTCGTTAGACGCATGTTTTGCAGTGGGAATCTAGCGCCTATTTGATAGATCCAGGTTATCGAGGTAATAGACGGTCTTGGTATCGGCGTTACTGACGAAGCCGAGCCACTCGAGTTGTTTCCACTGGGGGTCGCATGGCAGATTAGCAAACGTCTGAGGAGCTTGGCCGGGCAGGGTGACAACAAGATTCCAAGTGGCGGTGGATTGCTTGCCCACGCCAGCGCTAATCTGGAAATGGACCCACTTTTCAGCGGGCAACGCCGCAAGGATTTTTCCGGCGACCAGCAGGTTGCCGCTCGTCACCGACAAGCTGGGTCCGGTACGGTAAGGGGAGGAGGCATCCCGCCATTCATGATAAAACTCGACACCCGGTCCGACCCGCAGGTCGAAGGCGCAGCAGGAGATGCCGTCGCGATGGTGCGGTTCGAAGAAGAAATGCGGGTTGAAACGGGCCTGCAAACCTCGTGCATCGGTGATACGCAGGCTGTGCGTGCCGGTTGCCGCAGTGTCATCACTCACCACGATTGAATCGCCCTTGTTTTCCACCTGGATCTTGGCATCGCCTAACGGGTTGCTTCCACCCCCTTCAAAATCACAGTGGATTTGCAAGGGCGTGGGCGGTGGTGCGGCTGGCGGGTTGGCCATTGCCGGATAGCGGCGGGCGGCGGCAAGGTGCTTCCAAGTAGCATCGCCGTACACCCCGGCCAGGCTGAAATCAAAGGGCTTGAAGCCGATCATTTGCAGAGCCGGGTTGTCGCGAATGAGGTGGAAGTCGCGGTTTTTCGCATCGACGAATTTTGGATCTGCGGCAAACATTGATGAGCTATCCCTGCCGGACTTTTGCCAGTCTGCGAAGGATAATCCGGCAAAGTCTGATGCCGCGCCGTCTGTGCACCAATACAGGTTGTGTGACAACTTCACGTTAGGGTCGAGCCACTGGCCTTCAAACAATTTGCCTTGGTCCCACACGACGATGTTATTGGAAAAGGTGAATGACAGATGGTCTTCCTTGCGGGTACGTTGGAGTTGGAATTGGGAGGCGAAGGCGAAGATATTATTGCGGATGACGTTTTCCTTGCCGTAGTGTTGATGGAAGCCGCCGGTCTTGGTGTTGTACACGAGGTTGTTCTCCATGGTGATGCCGGTGCTGCCTTCATCGGTGTAGAGGCCCCATCCGCCATAGATATAGCTTTGGATATCATGGCAAACATTGTTGCTGACGGTGGTGCCTTCGGATTGGCCGAGCGTGTAAACGGCCCCCATGTCACTGAGTACTCCGTAGCCGAGGTGGTGGATGTGATTGAAATCAATGGTGTTGCGTTTGGCCTGGCTGGGTGCGTATCCCCAGCGCCAACCGACAGACACCCCGGTGTAGCGGAAGTCAGAGATATCATTGTGGGTCACCTGATTGTCGGCACTGTGACCGATCCACACGCCGATGGCTCCACCAAAGATGTGCCCGCCGGATTGAATGATGTTGTTGTCCACCATGCAGTGGCCCGTGCGATCGGCCTCAGACGGGTTTTCATTGTCCCAGCCTTGGCCAATGCGCACCCCGCCCGCCCCGAGGTCGTGCAACTCCGAATGCACAACCCGGCAATTCAGACATGCCCGCCGGAACCACACGCCGTACAGGCCGGTGTGGGCAATCTCACAATTTTCAATGGCTAGATCATGCGCGGCGTCCGCCACAATCACTGCCCCGATGCTATGGGCAGCTTGGCCATCGCCTTGTCCGTTAGGTGGGAGCGTGTAGCCGGCATATTCAAACGCCAGTCCTTTGAGGGCGATATGTCGGACGCGCCCCTCACCAGTGCCGCCATCGAACCGCACGAATTGACTGGCAACCGGGGCGATCACTTGGGCGTGGGCCATGTCCTCGCCGGGCAGAGGGATATACGAAAGCGTGCCGTCACGGGCGAGAAACCATTCGCCCGGAGCATCGAGGGCAGCCCGGAAGTTCTCCAGATAATACCGCTGGTCCGTGCCCCATTGGAAAAATGGCCACGGGGCCCCGGCGGTGGCGATTAACTGGTTAGAGGTCGCGTCCGCCGCCGCGATCCGGTGCCGCGACATTTCCCACGAGTGATAGACGACCGCCGTCACGTCGGCCAATTCTACTTTTGACAAACGGAAAATTGCCGCCAAATCGTCGCCCCTGCCGATGATTGCGCGGCTCGCGAGATCTGCCTCCTTGCCGGTGAGCGGATCGATGCCGCGACCTGCCTTGTTAGCCATGTAATGATAGAACTGGTTGGGTGAGCGGGCCCGGGTGGCACGCGCCCCGTTGACCCATAATTGCTCGAAGTGCCACGTCGGCGGCACACTTGCCGTCCACACACCATCGGCTCCGGCCTGCCAGCCGCCGATGGCTTTTCCGCATGTTAGGACAGGCCGGGCACCGGCTGCCGCCTCATAGCTCACGGGTGTCGCAGCGCTGCCACTGTCGTCAGGACCGAAGTCCAC
>JBAXCM010000456.1:0-3997 GCA_037141475.1 Verrucomicrobiota bacterium
TGCTCATCCCTAATTAACGCCTCACCTCACATCGCGTTGTTGGTGACAACCCTGGCTTCTACCGCCCAGACTCCTAGGGACTGCGTAGGTGCAGATCGTTTGACCTTGCGCCAATCACAAAAAAAAGCCCGATGCTATTACGCACCGGGCTTCAAGCCGAACCTGGTTAAGGTTCAGGGCTTGCTGGCCGTCGGAAATGGCCATGCGGCCTGCGGGCTCAACGTCGTCTGAGCAGCAGGGGCGGCCGGGGCAGGCGCTGCCTTGGCAGCGGGTGCCTTCGCGGCTTTCTTCGCAGCCGGCTTCTTGGCTGCTTTCTTGGCGGCTGGCTTTTTGGCAGCAGGTTTCTTCGCTACCGCAGCCTTCTTGGCAGGCGCCTTCTTGGCGGCTGGCTTCTTGGCGGCTACTTTTTTCGCCGGAGCAGCCTTCTTGGCGGCTGGCTTCTTAGCAGCGACTTTTTTCGGAGCAGCTTTCTTTGCCGCTACCTTCTTTGCCGGTGCAGCCTTCTTCGCCGGTGCAGCCTTCTTCGCTGCTACTTTTTTCGCTGGTGCCGCTTTCTTTGCCGGTGCAGCTTTCTTTACCGCTACTTTCTTAGCGGGAGCGGCCTTCTTTGCGGCCGGTTTTTTTGCAGTTGCCATTATTTTCTCCTTGATCAATTTACAAAGAGCACTTCATGCGAGTTGGAGAGCATGAAGCGATTCATGGTGTTGGGATTCATCCCAGCACCATGGACTCGGGTGCACAAACCGTTCCTGGGCTTGTCCAGGCACACAACGATTTGTGAAATTCTTGAGGTCATATGAAACTCAAATCGACGGCAGTGCATCGCGAGAAAAAATTGCTCGTACGCACATCCTGATTTGTTTGTTCCGGTTCAACATTCATATTTCCAGTCGGTCGATTATCAGAGCAGCGAAATGAAATGAAAAGTATTCGTTCACATCACGGCGCCATCAGAGCCCGAAGTGTTGTACAGCAACATCGCCAATCGCTCACCATCAGAAAAACAAGCTCATTGTAAAAGAGAAACACACTATATATGGTGTCCGCGGAGATTACAAGCCGCTACCGGTAGTGTCCGGGATCGAAGCCGTGGTTTGGTGCAATGCGTCTGCAATCAAGCTCCTGCACCGACTCGCAACATCACTCGCTCCGGAAAAAATCGCGCATCCAGTCCCAGTCCTTGCTTCAACAAAAACCAGTCAAAGCCGGCGCCAGGGTCCGTCTTTCTGCCCGGTGCAACGTGTTCGTGCCCGGCAATCGCGGTGATCGGATAGCGCTGCAAAACGGCCGAGCACAATGCCAGCAGCGTTTCATACTGATCGGGTTCAAAGAGGCCACCTTCCATGCCCTCAAGCTCTATCCCGATCGAGTTGTCGTTGCAGTTCTTGCTTTCTCCGTAGCTCGACGCACCAGCATGCCAGGCCCTCTCATCAGCACTTACAAACTGCAGCAATTCGCCATGGCGGCGAATAAAAAAGTGAGAAGAAACGCGCAACCCGGCAAGACGCTTGAAATAGGGGTGCCGCTCCAGGTCCAGCTGATTGCAAAACAGGCGTCCCACCGCGTCACCCCCGTACTCGCCCGGTGGCAGGCTGATCGAATGCAAGACAACAAGATCCACTGCTGTCTGCACCGGACGAGGCCCAAAGTTCGGCGATGCCACGCGCATGGCATGCCGGTACCAACCCTCACTCCAGAGCGCTGATGTCCCAATGCATTCAGTCCGACTCATCGAACTTGCCACCGTAATTTTGCGCGTCAATGTGCAATCTGGCGATCCGATACCGCATCTGACGCAGACTCAATCCCAGACGGGCGGCGGCGGCCGTGCGATTGAATCCGGTCTCCCGCAAAGCCTGAATCAGGATCGCTCGCTCTGCACCGTCGAGGTAGACTTGCAAGTCGCTCGGCAAGGCTGACGGTTTTCCTTCCAACGCAGTTACTTCCAAGTCACTCGTTGCCACACCCTGCTGGGTCAATGGCTGGGATGCTGAGGGCTCAAACTGCAATTCATCCTCTTCTCTCAGCGCCACCGCCCGATGCAACAAATTCTCCAGTTCCCGCACATTACCAAACAGCGGATCCAGTGCCAATTGCTCCAGCACCGCCCCTGGCAACGTCGGCACGGCGATATCTGACTCGGAGGCAATCCGGCTCAGCAAGGCTGCGCACAAGGCCGGCAAGTCTTCGCGCCGCTCACGCAATGGAGGAATATGGATCTGGATCACATTCAGCCGGTAATAGAGATCCTGTCGAAAGCGTCCCGCCTGCACCTCTGCTGCCAAATCCTTGTGGGTCGCACTGATGATGCGCACATCCACCGCTTCCTCCTGAGGGGAGCCGATCGGGCGAATGCAACGCTCCTGAATGGCACGCAATAGTTTGGACTGCATGGACAGCGGCAAGTCGCCAATTTCATCGAGGAACAAAGTGCCGCCACGAGCCGCCTGAAAGAATCCGTCGCGATCCTGATGGGAACCGGTATAAGCGCCCTTCTTGGCGCCAAAGAACTCGGTCTCAAGGAGATTTTCCGGGATTGCACTGCAATTCACTGCGACCCAGGAGCCGCCAGTGCGATGACTGCTGGCATGTATCGCGCTGGCCACCATTTCTTTTCCGGTGCCAGACTCGCCAGTAACCAAGATCGGCGCCATGCTGCGCGCCACCTTGATGACCCTCTCCTTGACCAGTCGCATGGCCACTGACTCGCCGACAAGTCGCGCCAGCGCTTCCTGCGCATCACTGCCCGACTTCGATGCAACAAGTGAACCCGTGCTGCTGCGTGTCCTCGCATCTTGCACCGCTGAAGCAATGACCCCTCTGAACTGCTTCAGATCCACTGGCTTGGTCAGGTAGTCGAATGCCCCTGCCTTGAGTGACTCGACTGCATTTTCTGCCGATCCATAGGCCGTAATGACAACACACCGTTCCTTGCGTTGTTGTGCCTTGAGATGGCGAATCAGTTCCACACCCAGTCCATCGGGCAAGCGCATGTCGGTAATGACGACATCAAAACGACGTTCGTTCAAGTGCGCAAACGCCTCAGCCAGGCAGGAGGCCGTAGATATCGAGAAGCCATCACGCACCAAGGTCAGCTCATAAAGTGTCCTCAAGTCCGGCTCATCATCAACCACCAGAATCTGGACATCGTTTTTCGCACTATTTGCAGTCATACGTTCAAGAGTTTCCACGATTTTCATTGACCCGTCGCTCGGATTGGAAGCTGATCACAAATTCGTTTCCGTCGACGACTGTGTCGACTACTTTGCGTGATGCTCGTCCATAGGCGATGGAGGCTCCCTGCTCTTCGCACAACTCGCGGCAAATATACAGACCCAAGCCACTGGAGCGACTCTCGGAGGAAAAGAATGGTTCAAACAAATGCCTCTGCACTGACTGATCCAGGGGAGGCCCCCCATTCCAGACACGCATAACCGGCTGCCCGGACCTCGAAATATCGGTCGATACCTCGATGGCACCTGTCTGAAACCCGCTATATCGCAACGCGTTGTCCAGCAAATTGACCATTATCCGGCGCAGATGCTCGGATTCAAACCTTACCTTGAGCTCTCTTTCTGCCAAGTCAAAACGCAACAGCTGTTCCCGCATATTTTGTTCCTGCCAGTCGCCACAGACTCGTGCGACTGCCTCGTTCAAGGCCAGCACATTCGACGCCTTCGAGCGGTCGCGCCGCTGGACTCGGGACACCTCAAGCACATCTTCCACTATCTTTTCTAGTCGAGCGGCATTTTGCTGCACCATCTGCGTAAGCTGTTTGTGCCGCGGATTTGCAATATCTTCATCCAGCAGGGCGTTGGCCTGCACGATCGCTGCCAAGGGATTCCGAATTTCGTGCGCAACGGCAGCCGACATACGCCCCATGCTGGCCAGCTTTTCTGTTCGCATCCGGGCTTCCATCTCTCGCTGATCCTGAAGAAACATCACGCATAAGTGCTGCCCATGTTCGCCTGGCGTGGCCGTCAGCTGCGTTTGTACC
>JBAXCM010000457.1:0-3996 GCA_037141475.1 Verrucomicrobiota bacterium
GAACAACACCACTGCCATCGCAATGAGCAGGAAGCCGACTAGCAGCAGCGGCGATCCGAAGTCGTCGCCTGCATCCACAGGCGGCCCCTCCGCGCCGAACGTCAGCGCGGCAAACAGCAGCAGAAGCACGATAATGGCTGGCTTCAGGGGCAAACGGGGGCTCTCTAAATTTCGCATAGGGCGGAGACTAGCGAGTCTGTCCACGTCTACAAGGCGTCATTTTACCGGGATGGAAGATAGATGAGCGGGTCTCAGTCGCGACATTACGCTGGTCCGATCGGACCAGCGTAATGTCGCGATGCGTGGAAAAACTGCAGCTTTGCTGCAAGTTCATCGATTCGAACAAGCAGGGTGCTTTGGCAATGGAGGCCAAAATAGTGAGTTCTGACTTTTTCTCCCCGCCTTCTGGTCTTGCCCTGCCTCTACAAGCGGTCATCATCGGGAGACCTATAAATTTTTGTTGCTCGTTGGAGCGGTAATTGTAATACCCTTGGCCTGTGCCAATTGCTGACACAGGCACGGTCGACATGCAACCATTCAGAAATATTCTGCAACCCATCCCCAACATGAGCCCTTCCATGATGAAGCCGCCCTATACGAACATTAACTCGGCACTGTTAGGCATGATGCTTTGCGTTTCGGCAGCGAGAGCAGAGTCGCTCGAAAAGGACTTTGCTACTCCGCCGGATGCGGCGCGGCCGGGGGTGTACTGGTATTTCATGGACGGCAACTTCAACGGCCCGGAGATGCTCAAGGATCTCGATTCGATGAAGGAGGTAGGGCTGGGCAACGCACTGTTTCTGGAAGTGGACGCGGGTGTGCCGCGCGGGCCAGTGAAGTTCATGAGCGATGAATGGCAGACTCTGGTAGCCAACGCCTTTCATCATGCTGAACGCTTGGGGATTGATATCACCCTTGGCGCTGGCCCGGGTTGGTGCGGCAGCGGCGGTCCCTGGGTCAAGCCGGAACAATCGATGCAGCACTTGGTGTTCAGCAGCGTGGATGCCAAAGGCCCCTCCAAATTTGATGGCGTCCTGCCGATGGCCGCGCAGCGCATCGACGCATGGCATAACATGGCCAGTCCATTCTACCAGGATGTGGTGGTTTACGCGTTTCCTAAATGCAACCCGGTGATCGCTGAAATCGACGAAAAGGCACTGTACGGACGCAACCCGTTCTCATCCATGCCCGGCGTCAAGGCATATCTACCCGCTCCGGCGAACTTCCCGTCAGTCGATAAAGCAAACGTGATCAATCCCGCCAAACTCATTGATCTAACCAGCCGGGTGCGGGCCGACGGCAAGCTCGCATGGGATGTGCCGGCCGGGGACTGGACGATCCTGCGCATGGGGCGGCGTTCGACGGGGGCGAACACGCGGCCTGCGCCTGCGGCTGGCACGGGCTTGGAGAACGACAAATTTGATCCGGCGGCGCTCGATGATCACTTTGGCAATTACTATGGCAAGCTTCTAGCAAAAGTCGGGCCTCGGGCCAAGCAGCATGGATGGACAGCGGTTCATCTCGACAGTTGGGAGATGGGTGCGCAGAACTGGACGCCGAAGTTCCGGGAGGAATTCCGCAAACGCCGCAACTACGACCCTCAGCCGTTTTTCGTGACCTTCAGCGGTCGTGCCGTCAAGAGTGTTGCCGAATCGGAGCGCTTTCTCTGGGACATGCGGCTAACGGCTCAGGAGCTGGTTTTGGAAAATTATGCAGGGCACCTCAAGGAGTTAGGCCACAAGCACGGCCTTGAACTTTCCATCGAACCCTATGACATGAATCCGACCGCGGATTTGGAATTGGGCGCAGTGGCCGATGTTCCGATGTGCGAGTTCTGGAGTGCTGGCATGGGGTTCGACTCGTCCTTCAGTTGCATCGAGGCCTCCTCGATCGGTCACACGATGGGCCGCTCGATTGTGGCAGCCGAATCATTCACCGCAGCAGGCGATAGCTGGCAGCAATATCCATGGTCGATGAAAAATCAGGGCGACTGGGCATTTTGCATGGGCGTCAATCGATTTGTCTATCACACATTCGCACACAAACCGCTTGGCGATGAGTACCGTCCGGGTATGACCATGGGGCCGTACGGCGTGCACTGGGATCGTGGCCAGAGTTGGTGGCCCATGGTCAAGGATTATCACCGGTACGTGACTCGCTGCAGCCATATCCTGCGCCAGGGTGTGACGGTGTCTGATGTGCTCTATCTGACGCCGGAAGGTGCCCCTCACGTTTTCCGGCCCCCACTCAGCGCCTTGAATGGAAACGGCGCGCTGGCCGACAAGAAAGGTTATGGATTTGATGGGTGTTCACCTAACATTCTAATGACCCGCGCCGAGGTGAAGGACGGCCGCATCGTCTTTCCGGGCGGCACCACCTACCGGCTGCTCGTCCTGCCGCGCAGTGCTACCATGACGCCGAAGTTGCTGGAAAAAATCACCCAGCTAGTGGAGGCGGGAGCCGTGGTGTATGGCTCCGCGCCTGCTGCGTCGCCGAGCTTGAGTGGCTATCCGGAATGCGATGCCATGGTGCAAGCCCTGGCTGATAATCTATGGGGCAAGCCAAGCCCGGGAGTGCGGCAGCTGGGCAAGGGACGCATCATGCCTGATCCGACCGTTGATTTCAGGAAGGAAGGCGATGTGGCTGAATCTCCCATGTTGACGAATGTTGGAGGTTGGATCTGGTTTGATGAAGGAAACCCGGCAGCCTCCGCTCCGGTCGGCGATGTGCACTTCCGATATACTTTGGATATCCCGGATCTCGCGTTGGTCAAGAAGGCAAGGATCGAGGCCACCGCAGATAATTCCTTCACGCTCAAAATCAACGACAAGCTGGTTCTATCAGGCGACAATTTTCACATCATCTATCCGGCGGATGTCTTATCGGCACTGCATCCGGGCAAGAATTTCATCACCGTCCTTGCTAATAACACTGGGCCTGATGCCAATCCCGCCGGTTTCATTGCCGCCATGCGCCTGACAAAATCGGATGGCTCGCAGGAAGTAATCAGCACCGACCAGCGGTGGAGTGCCAGCCGCAATGGGGTCGATTGGGCGGCCGCCAAACTGCTTGGCCCGGGAAATATGCAACCCTGGCAACTGAGCGGGTCCGCAGCCCCTGCGGCCGAGCTCTATCCTGCCTATGCGACGACCGCCGCCTTGTTGGAGGAGATGAATGTTCCGCCGGATTTTCAATCTGACGGGCCGGTCCGTTATGCGCATCGCGAGACCACCGACAAGGATATCTATTTCATTGCCAATACGGTTAGCAACAAGGTCAGGACCACATGCACATTCCGGGTAGAAAAGGGCAGGCCTCAGTTATGGGATCCGGTGACTGCGGAAATCCGTGCGCTTCCGCAATTCATTCATCAAGGGAAAACGACCGCCGTGCCTGTTACGTTAGAACCCCATCAGAGTTTCTTTGTGATATTCTCCCGCGATGAGAGTGCCAATATCGCGCCAGAGACCAAGGGCGTGAATTTCTCTGGGACGTCGCCTGTTGCCACCTTGGGCGGGGACTGGGATGTCGCGTTCGATCCAAAGTTCGGCGGGCCGGCGAAGGCAACATTCAAGACACTTCAAGATTGGACCACCCGCGAGGAACGCGGAATCAAATACTACTCCGGCATCGCCACCTATCACAAGACCTTCGATCTGTCCAAAGAGGCCGCCGCCGCGACCGGCGAGCATGGCCGGAAAATCTATCTGGATCTGGGCACCGTTCATGACATGGCACGGGTCAGGCTCAATGGCAAGGACCTCGGAGTCGTCTGGTGCGCGCCTTGGCGCATCGAGATCACGGGTGTCGTCAAGGACAGGGTCAACCTGCTTGAAATTGACGTCGCCAACCGCTGGTCGAACCGCATGCTCGGCGACCAGCAAGCGCCCGACAAGGACGTTCGCACCGTCAAATGGCCGTCCGGGTTGCTCGGTGGGCAGGAATTCAAGACCGGGCGCTACACGTTTGCCACCGCTGCCGGGCTCGGCGCACTAG
>JBAXCM010000458.1:0-3991 GCA_037141475.1 Verrucomicrobiota bacterium
CACCGCCACTCAATTGGCTGACGCAGGTCCGAAGCCCATGCTGCTGGCCATCGCCCACTCCGTTGGTGGCGGCAGGCGCGGGGTTAGCGACGGCGGCAGCGCTCACAACGGGCGGCGGCCGGTGGTGGCTGAAAATAGCAACGACCAGCGCGAGAAGGATGGCGGTGCAAAGGGCGACAGGCCAGGTTCGCATCGGTCTGCTAGAGCGCTTCCGGGGTTTGCATGAGAGCACCCACCCGGTTGAGAAGGACTCCGGCACCGCCGCCGTCGACGACCCGGTGATCAAAGGTAAGCACAAGGGCCGCCTCGGTGGCAGGCAGGAACGCACCTACTTGTTCGCTCCAGACCGGCTTCTTAACACCAGCACCAAGACCAAGAATGATGGTTTCGTTAGGTAATGGAATGGGCGTGCCCAGACTGAGGCCAAAGGTACCGAAGTTGGTGACGGTGGCAATGCCGCCTTTGCAGTCGTTTTCCGTCAGGCGGCGCTGGCGGGCCCGGTCCACCAGATCGTCGTATTCCTCGATCAGGCTGGCCAGCGGCTTTTGATCCACTTTCCTAACCACAGGCACGACCACTCCGTCCTTGACTTGGACGGCCACGCCGATATCGAACGAGCGGGGGTGGACGATTTTCTCACCGATGAGGTAGCCGGCGGTGGCGGGTTGTTCGCTGAGAGCCAAGGCGAAGGCGCGCAACAGGTAAAGGGTAAGCCCGGGCCTGGGGTCTTGCAGGCTGCGGTGGTCAATCACACGGTTGAGCAACAAGGGCAGGCCGACGGTGGCCAAAGGACGGGTCCAACTGCGGCGCATGGCATCAGCGACGGCGAGCCGCATGGAAGATGCGTGGCTGCTAGGCCAGGCTTCGAGATAATCGAGGAATCCTTCGAGGTCTTCCACAGTGACGCGGCCACCCGCGCCGGTACCCACCACCGCCGAAATGTCCGCCTCGCGCAACCCGAGGTCATCCATGCGGGCCCGCATCCGTGGCGAAATGTAGTGCGCTCCCATCACCCCGATGGGCACCGGCAGGCCTTTAACGCTGGGAACCACATCGGGCGCCTCCTCGTAACCGTCGTCATCCAAGGCGAAATGCAGGTTGGCGTCCTTGGGGGCGGTCGTCTGGGAAGCGCCGGAGGATTTGGCGGCGCTACGTTTGGCATCGAGGGATTCAAGGGATTCGACGCCGGTACGGGCGATTTCCTCGGCGGAAACATCAAGCAAGCCGAGCAGCGAACCGACCGAGTAAGAGACCCCTTCCTTAGCGCGAATCTCCGCCACGGTGCCATGGCAGAGGGTCGTCACGCTCATGATCGCCTTGTGGGTTTCCACTTCGATGATGTCTTGGTCAGCGCGCACCGTATCACCCACGGCCACTTGCAGGCGCACAATGGTGGCCTCGGCAATCGATTCGCCAAGCTGCGGCATGAAAATGGGAACAGTGGGCATGAGGGAAGAAAAGTTGAAAGCTGAAAGTTGAAAACTGAAATGACGGACGCAGAAATGACGGACCGGCGGGGTTTTTCCTTGAACCGGGACCGTTCTATGCCCAAAACACCCGCTTGGTCAAACCGATTGAGGGAAAGCCACCGGGAAACGGCGCAAACCGTGACTTTCAGGTCCATTTCACTGTCCCATGATCAAGCGGGAACGTCAGAACGAGAGCAATTGGCGAAGGGCTTCGCAAATGGATTCCGGGGTGGGGCGGTGAGACGCCCACAACTTCGGGTGATAAGGAATCGGCGTGTCGCGGGAATTGAGGCGTTGCGGCGGCGCATCTAGCAAATGGAACCCGTGCTCGGAGACGCGTGCAACAACCTCGGCGGTGACCCCGCCCCAAGGAAATGCCTCTCCAAGAGCGAGCAACCTGCCGGTCCGGGCAACCGACGCAAGAATGGTATCGAGGTCAAGAGGCTTGACCGAGCGCAAGTCAACCACCTCAATTTCCCAACCATCGGCCTGGAGGCGGTCGGCCGCGCGCACGGCCTCGTGGACCATGGCACTGTAGGCGACCACAGTGGCATGTTTGCCAGGGCGGGCGATACGGGCCTGGCCGATGGGCAGGTGCTCATTGTTGATGGTTTTTGCCTTGAGCCAGCGATAAAGGAATTTGTGTTCGCAATAGATGACCGGATCGTCAAGGGCGACCCCATCGATAAGCATGTGGTAGGCATCGGCAACGGTGGCCGGGGTGAGCACGATCAAGCCGGGGTATTGGGCGTAAATGCCCTCCATGTTTTGGCTATGGAAAGGACCCGAGCCGGGGGTGCCGCCCGAGGGCAGGCGCACAGTGATAGGGATGGGCACTCCCGTGCGGTAAAAATGAGTGGCGGCTTGATTGACGATCTGGTTGAAGGCGATCGCCGAAAAATCCGCAAACTGCATTTCCACGATCGGCCGCAGGCCTTCAATGGCGGCACCCACGGCCAGGCCGATCATGGCATCCTCGGCGATGGGTGAATCAAAAACACGACCGGGAAACATGGCTGCCAGTCCTTTGGTGGCTTTGAAGGCACCGCCAAACACCCCAATGTCCTGACCATATAAAAACACCCGCTCGTCCTCACGCAGAAGTTTTTCCTGAGCAGCCCGGATCGCATCGATGTAGGTAACACTCACTGGTTGATAGGGAAACGGGTGGAAAGGGCCGTCCAGTCCTCGCGGTAGGGGTCGGGCGGTGCCTCTTGTTGGGCTTGCGCAACGGCACGCTGGACGTCGGCGGCGAATTGTTCCTGCCAGTGACGGATTTCCTCAGCGCTGGTGATGCCGTTGGCCACGAGTTGGCGCATCGCCACTTCGATGCAATCCTGGCCGTAGTGGCCGGCTCGCAACGCCTCGGGGACGTAAAACCCATCGTCATGTTCCCCATGGCCGGCCAAGCGCAATAACTGCGCCACAATCATCTGCGGCCCTCCACCGCGACGGGCTTGCCGCACCGCCTCGCTCACCACCGTGGAACACGCCAGCAAATCGGTGCCATCCACCGACCATCCCCGAAAACCATATCCACGGGCACGTTCGACCAAGTCGCCGCAGCCAAACTGCCGGTCATTGGGCGTGGAGTATGCAAATTGATTGTTGGTCACCACCACCACCAATGGCAACCTTTCCACCCCGCTGAGGTTCAGAGCCTCGTGAAAGGCCCCTGTCGAAGTGCCACCGTCGCCAATGCAAGTGGCACCCACCACCCCCTCAAGTTGGCCCTTGAGTCGCTTGGCGAAAAGAATCCCGCTGATAAGCGCAATCTGGGCACCCAGATGGGAAATCATCGCCGGCATGCCTGCGAGGGGTCGCCCACGGTGGACATTGCCGTCGCGTCCGCGCATCGGTCCCAGCGCGGATCCCAGATAGGTGCGGGTGCAATCAATCAACGACTCGCCAAATGCCGAGCGGCCCGCCTGATCACGGATGAGCGGGCCAAACACGTCCGTGCCCTGAATCAGGGCGGTTCCCAGCGCGGCACTCACCGCTTCCTGGCCCCGCCCAAGGTAAACACCGCCGACGATTTTGCCCGCTTTGTAAAGGCTGGAGAGCTTGTTTTCCAAGATCCGCGCCAGCAACATCGACTGAAATGCGGAGCGGAGAAATGTCCGGTCGAGCGCAAATTTTTCGGTGGAGGCTGGCAAATCCAAAGTGGGCACGCGCGGAGCATAAAACGATGCGGGCCGCGCCTGCAACCGCATTCCATGCTTCTCACAAATTCCTTACGTTCCACTCCACCAATCCCCGATAACTCAAGCCAGCCCCCCCAAAAATGTCCAACGCGCTACCCACAGTCACATCCACCCGACCTTGACTCGCCAGTTCCACCAGATGAACATCCGCCATGCTAGCCGCTCCACCAGCGTAGGTGACCGGCAATTTCCCCCACCCCCCGAGGAGACTCACCAAATCCGCGTCAACTCACCGGCAGAGACCTTCAACGTCGGCAGCGTGAATCAAAAATTCCGCGCAACTGGGGGCGAAACGATCGAGTGTGGCATGATCAATCA
>JBAXCM010000459.1:0-3988 GCA_037141475.1 Verrucomicrobiota bacterium
TCATTGGCGTGGGGGCTCGGGGGTCGGGCCATGCCGCCCAACTTGCGACCCTCGAGGGGGTGGATTTTGTCGGGATTTGCGATGTGCGGGAGAACGCAGCCAAGAGTGCGCAGGCCAACGTCACCCAGCACGGCCACAGCCCGAAGGTGTATTTTGGAGATGAGAACGCTTGGCAGAAGATGCTGGCCGAGACTCGGCCAGACGCGGTGTTCATCGCCACCCCGTGGCCGCTGCACGCCCCGATGTGTGTTGGCGCGATGAAGGCCGGAGCCCACGCCTTCAGCGAAGTGCCCCTCGCCTACACGCTTGAGGAGATGTGGCAGATTGTGGACACCTCGGAAGCCACCGGCCGCCATTGCATGATGATGGAAAACGTCAATTACGGCCGCGAAGAACTCCTCTACCTCAATATGGTCCGCCAAGGGGTCATCGGTGAATTGCTCCATGCCGAGGCCGCATACCTCCACCCACTCTGCGGACAAATGGAAAATGGCGATACCACCGGCTCGTGGCGCACGTTCCAATACGCCAAGCGCAATGGCAACCTATACCCCACCCACGGCCTCGGCCCGGTCGCCCAGTACATGGGCATCGGCCGCACCGAGGACACATTTACGCGGCTGGTTTCGTTCTCGTCGCCCGCGAAGGGCCGCGCCCTTTACGCCAAAAAATCCGAGCATCTGACGAATCCTGAATTCAAAAACCTCGATTTCAAGGGGGGCGACATCAACACCTCCATTATCAAAACCGCCCTCGGCCGCACCGTCATGGTCCAGTGGGACGAGACGTCGCCGCGGCCGTACACCCGCCACAACCTAATCCAAGGCACCCGTGGCACGCTCGCCGGATTTCCCAACCGCATGTCGATCGAAGGCATCACCAAAGGCCACGACCAAGGCTGGGCGGAGGGTGATGAGTGGGAAGCCATCGCCAAGAAATACGAGCACCCGTTGATTAAAAGGATGGGCGAACTTTCGAAGAAGATGGGCGGCCACGGCGGCATGGATTTTCTGATGCTCTTCCGCATCATTGAATGCCTGCGCAGCGGCGCGCCGCTCGACCAGAACGTCTACGAAAGCTGTTTGTGGTCGGCAGTCGGCCCGCTCAGTGAAAAATCCGTCGCCGAGGAGGGCATGCCGCAGGTGTTTCCAGACTTTACGCGAGGCAACTGGAAAACCACCAAACCGCTGGCCATCATCGCCTGAGGCTGGGCGTGCTACCACGGCTTCATGCCGGCATTCGCGATCAGGTCTTGAAGGTGCCCTTGCTGTAAGCGGTCTAGCCCATGTGCGTCCCCTTGAACCCGATGAAGGTCGCCTTGGGCAGGTCGGCCATCAGGAAATTCCCGAGATTGCCGCTGGTCGTCCGGTGTGCCTCGTCAATCAGCACATAGATGTTCTTCCGCGTGTTCAGATTCGCCGACATTTTACAGCACGCCAGACCCAGAGCCTGAGGACACAAGAGCAGAGAACTTGACCTAACGACAGCATCTCGGACGTTTCAAGAACGCTAGGCGCTGGCAAGTGAGGCGATGTCCCATGAAGGCAAGCCAAGGCCGGTTGCCAGTTCGTTGAACTCGGCAACTTCCGCTGCCGTAAAGAGCAAGCCGCCAGCGGCATCGGAGCGCTGACGGGCGTTGGCTTCGAGTTGGCCGGGCAACAGGGCGGATGAGTTTCCATGGCCAAGGACGTCACCGATCACGGCGGCCAAATTAGCCGCTTGGCTGCGACCACAGGCAAAATTGCCACCGGAAAGGGCGTCGGGATGGATGACTTGGAAATAGAAGACGGGGGTGTTTTTTTCTCCGGGGCTGAGAATCGGGCGGCCGCGCAGGGTAGGAAGCGAGCCTCCAATGAGCCCGCCAAATATCTCGTTGATGAGCGAAAGCCCGTAGCCCTTGTGAGCCCCAAATGGCAACAGCGACGCCACAAGATTCGGATCGGTGGTGGGCTGGCCTGCTGCATCAACAGCCGCCCCCGGCGGCAGCAGCTTGCCTTCGCGTTTGAGCGCCTGGACCCGCCCCATGGCGACGGTGGAGGTGGCCCAATCGATGACGATTGGAAATCCGTTAGCCTGGGTGGCGGGAATCCCCCAAGAGTGGGGATTGGTGCCGAGAGTCGGAAATTTACCGCCGAAGGGCACTACCTCGGCAAGAGCGGAGGTGCAGTTGGTGTAAGCGAAGTACCCGCGCTCGGCAGCTTCCATGACGTATCCCCCACCCCACAGGTAATGGAAGGCGTTATCCACGGCGATTTGACCGATGCCGAATTGATCCGCCAGCTCGATGGCACGATCGATAGCTCGATAGGCGACAGACTGGCCTAGTTTTTTGTTAGCATTCCAACATTCGGAGGCGGCGAATCGACTCGGCAACACCTCGATGTGCGCACCGGGAATGCAGCCGCCCACGGCCGAACCGAACAGGTGATCGAGATGCAGGGCCTTGAGTGCATGGTGGGTCCGGATGCCGTGACGGGCGGCTTCTGCGGCGAGTTTGGCCCCTTCCGCCGCCTCCTCGGCGGTGAAACTGCGGGCTTGATAGGCACGAGTGACAAGGTAATCGTGAGCGGCACGGGGGATGACGAGAAATTCGGACATGATTGCGGAGTTTGAGCCGGACCAGCATGGCCGCCGGCGAACGGATGTCGAGGGCGGAAAATCGATCGGCGGGATGGAAGAAAGAACTTGTGAAGATCCAAACTGAGGAAATCTTTGAGCCATGTGAAATACGCCCGCTGGTTTTTGCAGATACCGAGGTTGGCGCGCGGGAGGTGGAATACCTGCTAGGTCGGCTCGAGTACGGGTTGCTTTCCTAACTTAGGGTCACTGATACTCGCATTGCCCTCCATCCTCATTCCCGAGGAAACCAACTATCTGCTCAACCCAGCGCATCCAGCGTGGCACGACGTGCACATCCTCAAGCACCGCCGCCTCCGTCTTGACCCACGGCTGGACACGGCCTGAACCGCCCCTTGCATGGGGATTGATTGGATGCACAGTCGGCCCTTGGGATTTGCCATCTTCTGACACTTTGCGACGGCGGCGTTCAAGGTGCGACAAGCCGCACCCGATAGAAGCGCCGTGGATGCAGGGTGACGGCTGAGGCATCCGTAGCGGTGGCAGTGATACCGCTGCCCGTCACATCGCTCCCGAGCTGAGTCCAGGAACCCGCAGCAAGAGAATCACTGAACTCGACCCGATAGGTGACGCCGTTGGCCGTGGGAAAGCAAATTTGAGAGTCCTTGCTAACCCCATTCTGAACCACCGAAATCGATCCGATGACCAGCCGGCTGGCAGAATTGACAGGCGATGTGCCTAACAAATATTCCTGCAAATTGGTAAAACCATCTCCATCGGCATCGGCAGCAGGGTCAACCCCGAGGTGGCCAAAATACGCCATCTCCCACCAGTCAGGCAAACCATTGCCATCGCTATCGACGACCCTCGCCAAATTGAGTCGTCCGCCACTAGTCACCTTGCCGGTGAGGGCGGTCAGCGGAGTGACGCTGGCGACGATGCGCGAAACTCGCTGGGCAGCGGATTCATTGGGAAAATTGCCTGCAGCGAAGGCCACGGCAGCGGTCACGTAGGGGGTGGCCATGGATGTGCCATCTTCAAAGGCATAGATGGAGGTGGGGTCTGCCACGTTAGAGAGGGTGACGGTGGTCGGCAACAGGGACTCCAGGCTTTGGCCATCGGCCTGGGAAATACCGAGAGCGGGGATCCAGTTGCCAGCACTGGCTAGGGTGCCATTGAATGATCCGGTGGTATTGTTATAAACGACAACGGCGGTTGCACCGGCTTTCATGGCATTGGTCACTTTGGCGGCAAACGTGAGAGTGCCGCGCTGAATGAGGGCGATGTTGCCACTCACGGCGGCGGGAAATTCGCTGGGATTGCCCAGCCCGCAGTGATAGAGCTTGCTGGTAATGCCCGCTGCATACCCGCAATAAGTCATCGGCACTGTGGCATAACTGGCACCCGAACG
>JBAXCM010000460.1:0-3964 GCA_037141475.1 Verrucomicrobiota bacterium
ATTTCTGGCTGCCGAGAATTTGCGCTATCTAGCGGAAGAGGAGGGCATCCATGTCTGCCAGGGCACGATCTGGAGTCAATACGGCATCGACAACGGAGACGGCGACGGCTCAATCAGTTATCCCTATTTTCCGAGTCGCGAGCATGTCTGCAAGCCCGCCCAGGGGAAAGCTGACTTCATTGATTGCGTGAATCTGGATGGTTGGACCTGTGATTTTCTCTGCGCCCGGCGATTCGGCTTTGAGGGCGGTTTCAACAGCCGTCTTGGCGTCGGGCCGATCGAATCGTATCGCAACCTCGGGGTGGAGAAAGGCATGGCCGAGGCGATGGCTGTCACAGCGAATCACTTTGACGAAGGCTTCGCACGAAACGGATTCGGATGGATCACCAATTGTTGGGAAATCAGTCTGGTCAAAGGACTCCCCCCGGAGGTTCTGCCCTGCCTGACCCAGTGGCTGCAGAACATACGGCAACGCTGGCCCGACGCCCGGTTGGTCACGCAGGGCGAGTTCGGCGAGGCCTGGCGGCGGGAGCATCCGGACAACCAAGGTCTGGACTATCAATTTGTACAGCGCGGCACCGGCATCGGTGGCTCCGAGCCCAATTTGGAGATCCGCTGGTTGATGAACACCGATTTCCGCTTGGCACTTTTGCGTGACTGGCAAACTCATGACCCCGGCAAGGTTATCGACTTCACACGCTATGATCTCAAGGCCGAGGAGCCCAAGGACCTGGGCCGCAATTGGAGCCTGATCAACCGCATCAACCAGAAAGGCCGGCGTCCTCAGGATAAGCCCGTGGCGCTCGCTGATCTATCCGCCGATGATCTGGCGTTGATCGGCAAACACCATCCGGATATGTTAGGCGCGGGTTCTTACGCGTCGGAGTTTCTGGGGGTCAAGTTGTCGCCCCGGCAACCGGCGATTGAACTGCTGGCCGTTGATAGTCTCGGCCACGGGAAGTGCAACGACAACGCGTTACATCCACCGGGGGATTCCGCTGTCACCTTCAAGTCGCGGGCAATCGCTTGCGGGCTCGAGTACCGGCGGTCCGCCACGCCAGACGATGTGGCCCCAGGTTGGACCTTTGAAGTGACGGAGCACGCGATCCGACTCGTTTCACAATACTCCGCAGCCGAGCAACCCGGCCCCGTCACTTGTGATTTTGACACAACCCGCTGCCACACCACGCTCCTAGGGCTATTCCAAGCGGACGGCCGCATGTCGCTGCCGGCCGTCTTGCATCTTCCCGGTCATGGCACGTTCCGCGTTAGCGGTCCCGGATCGTTGGGCTACCAATCGGGCGAGGGGTTCGTCAAAGTCACGTTTCCTGCCGCAACCGCCGCCATGCCGCGCGTCGAATATCGGCTTGAAGTCGCTACGATTTTCCCGTCGGTGGCGGCTATCGACGGCGATCCGCGCTTCGATGGCTTCAAGCGGAACTGGCTCAACGTGCTGCAACTCAATCCCAGCCGCCGCGTGCTCTCGAACCATGCCGCCAGCGACACCTGTGGGTTCTGCTACTATGAGTATGCCGACATTGCCCTGCACACTCCGCCGCTGACGGATAATCTAACAGCAATGGATGTGATGCGCCAAAGTCTCGACCGGGTACTGGCGGGGACCAAAACTTACGGCATGCCGGGTTATGGCGATTTTCCCGAGGTGACTGCCGATACCTATCCGTCATTGATCATCGCCGCCTACGACTGCACGCTTGGCAACAAGGACCCGCGCTGGCTACAATCCCATTACGTTGGCATCCGACAATGGGCGGACAAAATGCTGGCCACCGACCGGCAGGGCAACGGTCTGATCAAATACGATTCCGTCACCGGAGATTCCGGTTCCTGGAACGAGGGGCAGCCCAAGAAGCGGCCATCTAACTGGTGGGACACCATCGGCTTCGGGCATGAAGATGCATACGCCAACGCCTTGGCTTATCGCGCGTTGCGGGGCATGGAAAGCATGGCCACGGCCATGGACAACCGCGACGACGCGACCCGTTACCACGCCGCAGCGGAGAAATTGCGGGCTGCCTACTTCGATACCTTTTACAATCCTGCCACGGGTGTGCTAGCCGGGTGGCGCAGCGCCGACGGCCAACTTCACGACTACCATTTCCTGTTCGTCAATGGCATCGCCATCCACTACGGTCTCGTCCCCAAGGACAAGGCC
Source organism: Verrucomicrobiota bacterium (assembly GCA_037141475.1). Classification (GTDB taxonomy): domain Bacteria; phylum Verrucomicrobiota; class Verrucomicrobiia; order Verrucomicrobiales; family Akkermansiaceae; genus Luteolibacter. Next base: position 2,177 of record JBAXCM010000460.1, read on the forward strand.
AACGCCATCATGGATCGCCTGCTGGCCAAGATGCGCGAAGTGGGTTATACGCGCTTTGATCTGGGCTTGCCGGGAAACTTGGTGTCCGTGGCCCGCAAGGATTATGCCCACAAGGAACCTCGTTTCGGCGGCGGACTTCGCGAGGATAACGCCGACGGGTTCCAACGCTATGAAAACGGCGGCGCCACCGCCTGCTTTGCCTACTTCACGCTGGCTGCGTTGTACGACCTGGGGCGCTGTGAAGAGGCCGATAGCATGCTTTTGCCAATGCTGCATGCCTTCGAGCAAGGCAAATTTGAAGGAACCGGAGCTAACGGTTTGAGCAACGATTGGCGGGCCTGGGACGGCACCGCCTGGGGTTACGAAGGCTTTTTGGTCGATAACTACTACACCTTGTTGGCGGTTATGGCCCGCGACAACGCTGCAAAATCAAACGGCCCGTCGCATGGGACTGCGCCCTAGCTTACCCAGCACAAATGAGGATGAATCCCCAACGTTTTCCCGACACGCAAGGCTCGCCGACGATAGGCATGGCCTGCTATTGCCCTGCTTGTTTCAGCCACTCCGGAATTGGCAGTTGGTCGCTGGGCACGGCTTGCGGATCGCCGCGCCAGTTGAAACCCGCGTCCTCGAAGGATTGGTGGTGACGCCTGAAATAGGCGAGCAGGCGTTCGCTGAGGCGGCGGTTGGGGGAATCGTGGCGTACGGCGAAGGGCTGCACGGCTTTCGCCTTGTCGGCGGGCAGCGGGATGATATCGAAATGGGCGGCCTGAACCTGCGCGTTGACGCGATAGACGATGCCGGCGTCGAGACTGCCGGCCCGCATCTGGTTGATGAGAAAATCGGCTGTGGGCACCTCGACGACGACGTTTTTTTGCACGCTTTCTAATAGATTTGAGGACCGAAGGATGGCGGTTGTCATGAAGCCGAGCGTGCTTTGTTGGGCATTGCACAGGCCAACACGCAGGCCGGGCTGGGCGAGATCGGCGAGGGTATTGACCTGATGGGGGTTGCCTTTGGGAACGGCGATGACGATATCGGTCTCGGTGAGCATGACAGCTTCGGGAAACTGCTTGGCGACTGGCGGCACGAAGCAGACGTCGCAAGCGTAGTAGGCGTCAGGAAACTTCGGGTTGTTGCTGTCCGTCATGGTCTTCATGGCTGAGCAAAGGATGCCGCACCCGTTGAAAACTGTGGTCACATCGGCACCCTCGCGATCAGCGAATTGCTGAACGAGCTTTTCGATGGCGAGACGGTTGACGCCGCCGCTGTAGAGGATCATTTGGGGCTTTAGGGTCCAGGCGTCGCCCCCAGCCGGCCGGAACCCATGCTGTTCGAGAAGCTTGCCGCCGCGGTCAGGGGCGGCGAGAAACCGGGCGAACTTGAGGGCTTGCCGGGGTTGGGTGCAGGAACCTAGCACGGCGGCGCTGGCGGTTTCGTGATGTCCGGCGAATTCGGGCACCTCGACGGCTTCCAGCCCCTTGAACTGGGCCAGCGTGGCGTCCCAGACGATGGCGGCATCGACGGCTCCGAGTTGCAGGTCGGCTGCGATTTCGGTGACGGTGGGTTTCATCACGGTGGCCTTGGCGGCGAAGGGCTCCCACTGTGCCGCCAGCAACTTGCGGGTGACCTTGGAAATGCTGGCGGATTCAGGATTGGCGAGCGCGAGTTTCACATCGCCACGGCTGAGGTCGGCGAGCGAGCGGATGGCTTTCGGGTTGCCTTTGGGCACGGCGATCACGGGATGGAGGCGGGCGATGGGCACGACTTCCTCAATGAGTCCGCGGC
>JBAXCM010000461.1:0-3949 GCA_037141475.1 Verrucomicrobiota bacterium
GCCCCCCCCCCTCGCGCACGGCCTTCCTGCCGAGCTCATTGCCAAGTTTGAACTCGACCACGAGCTCCTTGACACCCGGTATCTGTTCGCCACTGACGAAAGTGCTGTTATTGACGGCAATCGAAAGCACATGATCGTTCACCGCCTCCCTGGCCTTGGCCGTCACATCAGCCTCTGCGGCAACAGCATGGGACAACACCGTCAACAATCCTAACATTAGCATGCATATTCTTTTCATTTTGTTTATTCCTTTCATTTGAGTTCATCTCTGGCTTACGGCAGTGTGGATTGGAAGTGATAGGTTCCCGAGCCAACCGCATAGACGGCGGCTTGGTTTTCCATGCGCAGAAACTTCACACCTGCCGCCTTCGCCGTGGGCTTGCCGGACTCGGTCACTCCGTTGGCGTCCTTGGCTGGAACATACACGGTCGCCGTGGTGTTAATCGGAATGGTCACATCTAGTTTCCAGTTGCCAGTTGCCAGTTGCCAGTTGCTCACAATCCGGCCGTGGGGCGAATCATAGCCGCACTTGACCCACGTTAGGTCGCCAACGACGGCGGGCTTGATGAGGATCTTTTTGAAGCCGGGACCGGATTCGTCGGGGCGGATGCCGGCCAGGCCCTGATAGAACCAACTGCCGGGGCTGATAAAGCACGCGTGGATTTGTGAGGCATGGCCGTTCCACTGCTCCCATATCGTGGTGGCCCCCTGCTCCAGCATGTAGCCCCATCCCGGATAGGTCTTCTGGTTGAAGATGGTGTAGAGCAAATCATTGCGTCCGGTCTCCTGCAGGTACTGAATCAGGAAATAGGTGCCGAGCATGCCGGTGTCGAGATGCCCCTTGTTCTTCACCAGAATGATTTCTTCAAGTTTCTTCTGAACCATTCCCACCAAGTCATCCGGGACGCTGCCCGTCATGAGCGGCATCACCTGATAGGCCTGCTCATCCAGGCCATAGAACTGTTTCTGTGCATCAAAGAACGTCGTGTGGATCAGCTTCCTGGTCTTGTCGATCTTGGCCTTGTATTCCTCAGCCTCCTGGGTCTTGCCCAAGACACGGGCGCTGCGTTCGAGAATTTGACACAAGTAAACACGATAGCCGTTGTTGAAAATCTCACAGGCCTTTTGGCCCGGCGAGTTCTGGGTATCCATACCCCGCTCAGGCGGTACCCAGTCGCCAAGAAACCCGCCGCCGCTTCCACGCATCAAGCCGTCCGGGGCCTGGCTGTCCAAAAATGCTGAGTAACGACCCATCGCCACAAAGGCGCTCTCTAGCAAACGTTGGTCGCCGTAGTACAGATAATTTTTCCACGGCAACACGGTGCCGATGCCACCCCACGCCGGACCGCCCCAGGAGGGGATCACGAAGGGCGCAGTGAAGGGGAATTGACCGGTGGCCGGATCCTGCGCGTCGAGCCAATCAACCGCCCACTTGGCGTAAAACGCCGGGGCGTCGCGGTCCATGATTTGCGAGTCGAGCGAAGTCTGCCCATCGGCTCCGTAGCCGAGGCGTTCGCGGTGCGGACAATCCACCATGTAGCCGCCCAGGCTCAAGCAGCGTATCGTCCACAGGTTGAGCTGGTGGATGCGGTTGAACAGGTCGTTAGAGCACTCGAAGGTGCCGGCTGGCTGGAGGTCCGATTCGATCATCAACGCATCGGCGTCACCCGGCGCGGTTTTTTCGGTCAGGCCGTCCACGGTGGCATAGCGGAAACCGTGATAGTTGAACTTGGAACAGAACACCTCGCCGGGCTTGCCGGCCGATATGTATTCATCCACCTGTTGGAACGTCTGACCAGGTTTGTCGGCATAGGAGAACGTCAAGCGCTGGCCGGCGGCCAACTGTGGCAGACGCAGTCTTAGCCAGCCGGTCAGGTTGGTGCCGAAATCCAACTCCCAGTTGTTAGTTCCCTTGGCAGTGCAGGCCACCACAGGGATGATTTTGTTGATGCGGTTCGGAGGACACGACTGCGCCGTGGCCACGCCCTCGGGTGCGGCAACCTCAACGACCGGCAGCCAGGATCCGGTCGTGCAGCCGACCTCGTTCCATCCCGCGATCTCTTTGCGGGCGTCAATGGTTTCGCCGCCCATGTTGTTCCACTCCCACGGCCCACGCAAGGCATGGGTGCTGTTCATGCCGGTCCAGGTGCGGTCGGTGCCCACCACCACCCGCTGCCCGCCAACAAACAGGTCGAGCTGGACCCGGCCGAGCGCCCCGTCCTTGGCCCAGCCACGTCCGAGCCACAGACCCACGCAGTTGGAACCGGCCCGCAGCAGCTTGCTGATATCATAAGTGGTGTAAAGCGAGCGCTTCTTGTCTTGCGACACCGCAGGGGCGAGGACATCCTCACTCACCTTCTTCCCGTTCAGATACAACTCGTAATAGCCCTTCACATTCACAAATGCCAGCGCCCGCGCGGGCTTTTCCGTTAGATTAAACTCCTTGCGCAGCCAAGGCGCGGGTGAATTCTCCATCGTGGCGACCTGAGCCTTGATCTGTTCCCAGGGGGCACCGCCAAACTTCGCCATCTCCTTCGCCACGGGCCAAGCCGCGTCATTGAACCCGGCCTCCCGCCAACCGGCCTGCTCGCTCGACTGGGACTTCCAGGCAGGGCCCGTTTCCAGAGTGAGCTGGCGGCCATCGGCGAGTTCGGCCGTTACGCAGCCGAGCAACCCGGCCGGGTTCGGCTTGTCACCGCCGTTGCCTGCCGCCACCGCGAAGACATTATCACCGGCCTTCAATAGCGCCGTGAGATCGGCTTTTTCGGGAGAGTTCCAACTGCCGCCTTTAAGCACTTCCTTGCCATTGACGAACAACACAAAGTCGCCGTCGGCGCACATCGTCACCGAGGCGCGCCGCAGCGCGCTATCCGCCGGTAGGCTCAAGCGGGCACGGAAATAGGCCGGGGTCGCCGGCATCTCGGCGGTTGTACCGGCATGCGGAAACCAAATCCAAGCGCAGCGGTCGAGACCGCGCGTCCCGAAATACCAGGGATCCTGCTTGACCCACTTCGCCTGCCAATCCTTGGCGTCTAGCAGACCCATCGACCAACCGGCCGCAGCGCTCCAAGCCGACGGCTTGCCGTCCTTGTCCCACACCCGCACCTTCCAATGGCAAAGCCGCCCCGACTCCAACGGTTTTCCCGGATATTCCACCTGGATGCTTTGGTCGGACACCACCTTGCCGCTGTCCCACAGGTCGCCCTGGTCTTTGGCTAACAACTCCGGTGACGAGGCGACCAGCACTTGATAGGCGCTTTGTTTCTGACCGCGTGCGTCCGACCTTTGATCTCCGGCCTCGATCTTCCACGACAAGCGCGGCTTGGCGGCATCGATGCCGAGCGGGTTGTCGCGGTGTTCGCAGCGCAGGCTGGTGACATCAGCGGAGCACGCTGCCGGTAGGTAGGAGAGCATGGCCGTGGTGGAAAGCAGGCAGGCCGCTAGGCGGCGGCTGATGTAATGATTCATGTGGATAATTGATGTTAGATGGGGTTTCACATGCTGGAACCTGTCATGCAAAAGGCGCCGGGCAGGATGCCCGGGCCACGTGGCGCGGGCATCCTGCCCGCAGCCTGACGAAGCACAGTGGTCGAGAAGTGGGTTTTCAGCCAACCTCTCACGCGAATTCGAGTTTTGTGGTGATGGTTTCATTGGCTTTCAACGTGAGTTCCTTCGCGATGGTTAATTCGACGCGCTGGCCGGTTTGGGTGGCTTTGACGGTTAGCTGCTGGGTGCCAGCTGCCAAGGTGGATGTTTTCAGGGTGGCACCGGGCGGCAGTTCTAGTGCCAGGGATTTGACCCGCAAGCCGCCCCATTTCACTTCGATGCTGTTGGTTTGCGTCTTTCCCGTCCGGCTCTGGCTGAGGCTGCCCCAGCCTTCGGCGCTGGTGAAGGCGGCCTTGAAATTCCCGGGTGTTAGTTTCGGTGCGAAGCCGATATGTTGTTTGGG
>JBAXCM010000462.1:0-3937 GCA_037141475.1 Verrucomicrobiota bacterium
GCATAGCCGCGTGCCAGGATTTCTCTGACGGGCCAACCGCCGCTGACGTTGCTTTTTTCCAGAGGGTCGGGCTTGACGAAGCCGAACAGCAGGAAGGTGGCAGCAGGTTTTTTCGCGGCGTTGGGGATGAGCAATACCGGATGGATCTTGGCAGAGCCGTTAGGGCCGGTGAAAGTGATTTCGATCTCTTTGAGGGTAGCCAAGCCCTCCAGCGCCTGTGGGTCCTCACGCAATACTTTTGCTTGGAAGTTGGCGGGCTTTGCCACCGGTCTCACCCCATACACCTGCTCGCGGAAAATCTGCAATGTTTGGGGACGCACGGATTTTTGCCAGGCATCCGGTGTGGTTGCCACCTGGCCATCGGCACCTGTTAGGGGATTAGGTAGATCGAGGGCATACAGCGTGCTTGCGAGCAAGCAGGTGGCGAAGCATGGAATCAGGTGGGGTTGCATGGGCATATGGGTGGGGTGGGGGATGCACCTGGGTCAGGAGCTTAGCCAAACAAGCCACCGTGCCAAGGGGATAGTCCGGATTTTCGCTATCGGGAGATTAGAACGGCTTCTTCATCGAGGTAGAGGGCCAGCGCGTGGGACTCGTCGAGAGCGCCCATGAGGCTCACGTAGGCGGGTTCACCAGTTGCGGGGTGACGCAGGCCGATGTGCTGGTCTTCGCGCATCCAGATCCACGGGGCAGGGCGATTGAGTTCGTCGGCAAGGTCATATAGGCGGGTGAGCATGGCGGTCGAAGCTGTATAAGAGCGCGGCTAGGCAACCATGTCGAGCCGATTTAGGCCAAACCGCGGGCGAGTTGACGGATGAGTCTGGGCCCCTGATAGATGAAGGCGGTGTAAACCTGCACCAGGCTGGCTCCGGCTCGCAGCTTTGCCTGGGCGTCTTCCAGCGAGGAGATGCCGCCTACCCCGATGATCGGGATGTGGCCGCCCAGATGGCTGGCAAACGCTTGCAGCACAGCGGTGCTTTTGGCGAATTCCGGTCGCCCGGACAGGCCGCCAGCTTCTGCAGCGCGCGGATGTCCGGCCACCAAATCCCGGTCGAGGGTGGTGTTGGTGGCGATCAGACCGTCGAGTCCACCTGCCAGGAACACCGCTGAGAGGTCCCGAATATGCACGTCGTCGAGGTCCGGTGCCACCTTGAAGAGCAACGGCACCCGCTTGCCCTGCTCTCCAGCGAGCCTCTCCTGCTCGCGCTTGAGTGTCTCTAGCAAACGGGCGCAGGCTTCAGCCCCCTGCAACTCGCGCAGCCCGGGCGTGTTCGGCGATGATAGGTTCACCGCAATATAATCCGCCACCGGGTACGCTTGACGCAGGCACTCCAAATAGTCGGCTGCCGCTTCTTCGTTCGGTGTGTCCTTGTTCTTGCCAATGTTGAAGCCCAGTACCCCGCGAAATGTCCTGGCTCGGCGCGCGTTGGCCACCCCGGCGGCTATCCCCCCGTTGTTGAAACCCATCCGGTTGATGATGGCTTCTTGCTCAATGAGCCGAAACAATCGTGGCTTGGGATTGCCTGCTTGGGCCCGTGGCGTGAACGTCCCAATCTCAATGCTGCCAAACCCCAGCCGCCCAAGCCCGTCAATCGTGTCGCCATCCTTGTCCATCCCCGCCGCAAGCCCAATCCGGTTGCCAAATCGCAACCCTAACACCTCCACCGGTTCTCCAACCCCTCCGCCCGGACACACGAACTGCAGCAAGCCCGCCCGCTCTATAAGCCGCAGCGCGCTCAAACTCAAATGATGCGCCACTTCCGGATCTAGGCGAAACAACCCGGCTCGAATCAACGGATAAATAGGGTCCAACACACACCCACTCTGCCAATACTCACCCCCCTTGTCCAACCCAGTGTGCTCGTCATCTCGAAATTCCCACCTGCCCCGAAATTTCCTGCCTTTCCCAGGGAAATGGCACAGAATCTGCTTTTTTCAAATTTCTGAAAATATTGCTGGTAATTTTTCAATAACTAATATTATTTCCGTATTGTTGCGCCGCGACTTGGCGTAAGCAGGATTCTTAGCACGAAAAAGAAAGAATATTTTCAGAGTCTCTGCGTCATACACAACAGACGAAGCCAACCTTCTCAATCACCTCTACCCCCCCATCCTATGTCACACGAATCCGACGGCAGTCTCAAAATCTATTTGCGTGAAATCTCCAAAACCCCGTTGCTCACGGTGGAGGAGGAGGTGACCTTGGCCCTTCGCATCAAGCAGGGCGACCTTGAGGCACGCGCCCAGATGATCCGCGCCAACCTTCGCTTGGTCGTGAAAATTGCCCAAGACTATGCCAGTTATGGCTTGCCTGTGACGGATTTGATTTCCGAGGGCAACATCGGCCTGATGAAGGCGGTCGAACGCTTCGATCCATCCAAGGGCGGCAAACTCTCGACCTACGCCGCATGGTGGATCAAGCAATCCATCAAGCGGGCACTGGCCAACCAATCGAAAACCATTCGACTGCCCGTCCACATGGTGGACAAGATTGCCAAGATGCGGCGCATTGCCGTCATCCTTGCCGAAGCCTTGGGGCGTGAACCCACCGACGAGGAGTTGGCCGAAGAAGTTGGCTTGCCGCGGCGCAAACTCGCGATGTTGCGCCAGGCGTCACAAAGCCCGACTTCGTTGGATTCGCCTATCAATGATGGCGAGGCGACGGAATACGGGGAAGTCATTGGTGATGAGCGGGCCATCAACCCCCACGACACATTGGCGGACAAAAACATGTTCGGCGAACTCGACGGCTTGCTAGATATTCTCGACGAGCGCGAGCGTCGCATCATTGACGTGCGCTTTGGCTTGACCGGATGCACGCCGCTGACGTTGGAAGAAGTGGGCCGTCAATTTGGGGTGACCCGTGAACGCATCCGCCAATTGCAAAACTCGGCGCTGGTAAAAATGCGCAATGCGCTGCGCAAGAAGGACAGCCAACGTCCCACTGCGGCCACGGCGATGTTCGCGGAAGTCTGAGCATCTCCGCCATATTCACTCCTGCAAGCCTTCTGAGAAGGAGTCTGGCAGCGTGTCTATCGCCGCCGATGCTCATGAGATGATACCTGACGGAAACGCTGGTTCATTGGCCGTGCATCGGCATCGGCGGTCATAGACACGCCGCTACTGTGGGACGGATCGGCTTGCGCGGCGCGTCAAGGGGTTACTCCTCGGCCGGGACGTGGGGCTCGAAGGTCATTGAGCGCTCATGTTCCCGGGCCTTGGCGGCTTTCCTGGCTTGCTGATAGAACTGGTCCTGAACGCGGAACAACTTGCGGCCTTTGCTGCGGATGAGGCGCTGGGATGAGCCGTCGGGCAGCAGGCGATAGGCTTGGGTGTTGTCTTGGAAGAATGCTTCGAGGACGCGCATCATTCGGCGTTTGAGCGCGGGTTCCTCGATGGGAATCATCAGTTCGATGCGCTTGTCGAGGTTACGCGTCATCCAGTCGGCCGATGCCAGGTAGATCTCGGTGTCGCCACCTTGATGGAAAAGGAATACACGGGCGTGTTCGAGGAAGCGGTCGATGACGGAGATTACTTCTATGTTCATCGAGTACTTGGGGTCGCCGGGCTTCAGGCAACAAATGCCGCGCACGTTGAGCCGGATCTTTACACCGGCCTGCGACGCTTTGTAGAGGGCGTTGATGAGCTCCGGGTCCTGCAGCGAATTCATCTTGGCGACGATCCGTGCGGGCAGACCTTGTTTGGCACGCTCGGTCTCGCTGGCAATCAAATCCAATAGAAGCGGCTTCATTGCAGTGGGCGCTGGCACCAGCCGCTGGAAGCGCAGCAGCTTCGAACGGCCCGTCACCGCATTGAAAAACAAGCTCGCGTCGGTGCCAAACTCCGGCTTGCACGTTAGATAGGAGAAATCGGTGTAAAGTTTGGCGGTGGACTCGTTGTAGTTGCCGGTAGCCAGGTAAACGTAGCGGCGCAGATG
>JBAXCM010000463.1:0-3912 GCA_037141475.1 Verrucomicrobiota bacterium
TGTCTTTGGCGGCGAGCCGGAAGTCGTCGTCGAGAAGATCGGCCATGGCGCTGCGTTCAAACCAGGAGCGGTGGAGTTTCCACTCGCTGCCCGGATCCAACAGGCGTTTGATACGGATAACCAAGAAGCTCCTGCCCTGCTGCCCCAGTGCGAGCGAGTCCTGTTGGTGCTTGTGCAGGCGAAGCGGGACGAGATGTCCCAGTTTGTCGCGCAGATGGAAGATTTTCGCAGTAACGGGGTGAAGGACCCCGGCGTCAGCCAGGTCGAGCACCGTGGCACACTGCTTGTAGTTCTTGTCCTGTCCATCTTCGGGACGCTGGAAGGCACCTAGTTCACGCTCTGTTATCTCTGCTGATCTCAGTGTCAGCACCCCTGCTGAAAGCGCGGGCATTGTGAAACAGATAACTCCCGCCTCAAGCCGCACCGGTTGTGGACCGGGTGCCAATTTCGTCGGCTCAGCTAGGCTATTGCGATCGCTTTCCCGCCCGCTCACCACCAACAGTTCGGCTTGGGAGTTAGCAAAGGCCTTGGAAGTTGTTAGCCTGACCGTGACCGCTTGTTTTGTCGGGTTTACGGATTTCAGATAGAGCGTGTGTGCGTCCTCGCTCAGGGTAGCGATGCTGTTGAGTGGAAGGTCAGGGCCGTTGAGGAGCAAGTGCTTTGGTGCGAAGTGTTCCCGCCAGAGTTTTTCCACCACCCAAGAGGGGGCCCCGTAGCAGGTTTTGTGGTCGAAGAGGATGAGGCAACTGGCCCAGCGCGGCCGCGGCCTGTTAGCCGACACGGATTGCAACCAAACCGCCGGGCAGGTCATTGGCACGAGTTCGCTTTGTCGTTCGAAGCCATTGAGGATGCCGCCGGTGTAGAGTCCCGAACACCACTCGTCATTCATCATGCCCCATTCCGAGCAGTAGATGCGGATGGACGGGTTGGCCGAGTCTTTGATCAACTTGCCGACGTCATCCCGCATGTAGGCCTCGTAGCGCCGCGGATCATCGACGAAATCCTGCGCATACATAATACCGTTGTAATAGTGGATGCTCAAAAAGTCGAAGTCCTTGGCACACTTGTCCAGAAGATGCTTGTTCCATCCGTTAGAACTGCCTTTGCCATCGTCGTAGCCATAGCCGCCACAGGCGATAATTTTGATGGAGGGATCCTTGCCGCGCAGGGCCTGGCTGAATTTTCTAACCACCTCGCCGTAACGTTCGGGTCCCATGCCCCACGTCTCATTATCAATCTCCCATAACTTCACATGGTAGGGCTCGGGGTGGCCGTTTTTTTCGCGCTGAGCCCCCCATTGCGTGCTGGCGTCTCCGTTGCAATATTCGAGCCAGTCGAGCGCTTCCTGCACACTCAGGCTCATGTTAACCGGCAGAATTGGTTCTGCGCCCACTCGTTTGCACAGGTCCATGAACTCATCCGTGCCCATCTGGTTAGGATCCTGATCCGCCCAAATAACGTTAGGGAAATATTTGCGATTTTCGCGTGGTCCGATGGCGTCCTTCCAGCGATAGGCCGAAGCAAAACAACCACCGGGGTAACGGATTGTGGCGGGCTTGAGCTCCTGGATCGCTTGCAGCACGTCAGGCCGGAAGCCGCCGTGGTTCAGTGCGCTTTTGGAGAACAGACTGACCATATCCAGGGAAACGTCGCCGGCACCGACCAAGGCCACCTCGAAGACGGCGTTTTCCACCGTTCTGTCGGCCGTGACCTCGAAGGCCAGCTTTTTCCATGAGGGGCCGATATCGCGCAGGATGGTCGCGAACACCTCATCGCCTTTGTCATCCAGCAAACGCACCTTTACCCCCACTGTGGCCTTGCCCTTCAAATGGATTGAGCCGGTATAATGCTCGCCTTTGCGGACCATCATGGGCGACTGGCGGATACCCGATTCGCCTGCCGCTTGCTGGCTGTGAATGCGCAACGAGGAAACTCCGTTGCACGCGCCGCTTCCTTCGTTAGAAAATGTGGCATCGCCGGAGAACTGCCAGTAGGCGGGCTTGGCAGCGAGTGCATTGCGCGGCGGCAAGCCCATGAAGCATGTCTTGCCGGCTAGATCCGTCACCTTGATGTTGCGGAACTCTACTTTGCTATTCCAACCGTTCAGACCTACTGCTCCCTTGAGGATCGGGCCATCTGCGTCGGTATCATCCAACAGGAGATGGTCATCCAAAAATGCTTGGATGCGGGGTCCCTCGCAACGGATCCGCACCTTGTACCACTTGCCACTTTCGATCATTCCTTTCACGTGTTTACCCATCGCCCCACCGTTTTTTTGTATGCCATGCTCACGGTTGGCCCAGCCACCGAAATTCACCCAGTAGAAACGTCCAGTGTCGGCTACCCGGAACATCACGATGAATCCCTCCGCTCCCTCGATCTTGCGCGCCTCAAGGGTCAACTCATAGTCGCCCCACTTGTCATCCCCGAAAATCAGTTTTTGGTCTGTGATCAACTGGCTGCTCATGACCGAGTCCTCCTTGATCGTCCAGCCACCTCCGCCTTGTGCTTCCAGCGAAGGATTGAGTATCATATCACCCCACAGACCGCCATGCACCGAGTTAAATATATGCTCGAGGAATTGCCCATAGATTCTTGCATCCACGGTGTTTTCCACCTTGGACGGATCCACCTTGTAGTTTACCGTAGCAACTTCTTGAGCGGCAAGCCCGGCACAACATGCCAGCGTTGCCAATCCGCTCATCAGCCATGTCATCGCTGGTTTCAATTCGACGTGGCTCGCGCGGCATCCTGAATGGCTAGTAGAACCAACACGTTCTGGCGAAATCATGGGGTGGGCTCGGCGTGGGGACTGCGGGATGTGCATAGGTCTGCGGGTGTTTATGAATCCAGTGGGTGATTCTCTCATCGATGTTCCGGTGCCCGTTTGTGACATAACGGCAGCCCGCTTACAAGCGCTCATGCACGGCATGCCATCGAACCCAAGAGAGCGTGGCACAGGAGACCAATTCGATGTTGAATTTTGGATGCAAGAGAACCGCCTCGAGGTGGTGCTCCTCGTTAGAACAATCCATCCTTGGTAAAGCTTCATCGGCGGCGGTTAGTAACGATGCCCACGGCGAGCCGTATCCGCCTCGTATCGCGGGCTTGCCGCAAGCGGCTCAGATAATTTCAAGTTTTAGAGAGGTTGGGGAGCGTCGGCATCCTGCCGGCTGCCTTCCGCATCCTGCGGAAGGCTCTTGAGTCTTCGAGATGCCGCGCGGCCTGTAGCGGCGGTCTGTGACCGTCATTGGGCAAGATTGAGCGGTTCATTGGCTCGCAACGCTTACAGAGCGACGCTACAAGGGGAGGCGTACCCGATGAGCCGGGGCTCAGGCGGCTTTGCGGCGGAACATGAGGGCGGCGAGCAGGAGATTGACGAAGCTGATGACCACCAGCGGCAACACCAGCGTGAGTACCCTGGCGAACGAGGCGTCCTTGAGAAACACCCCTTTGACGACCTCGACGAAATGGCGCACGGGATTGACCCACGTCAGATGCTGGAGCCATAGCGGCATGTTTTCCACCGGCGCGGTGTAGCCGGAAAGCAGGATGGCGGGGACCATGAAAACGAAGGCGCCGAGAAACGCCTGCTGCTGGGTTTTGCTGATGGATGAAATAAACAGGCCCACCCCCACCAGCGCCAACGCATAGAAAAACATCGCCCCGTATAACAATAACAAGTTGCCGCGAAATGGGATGTGATAAATGAAAACCGCAGCGATGAGGATGAGGGTGGCTTGGAAAAACCCGACCGCCACCGCGGGCACCGCCTTGCCGATCATGATCATTTCCGGCGAGAGCGGCGATACTAGCAACTGCTCAAAGGTCCCCTGCTCGCGTTCTCGGGCCACCGATAGGGCCGTGACAATGAGAGAGCCAATGGTGGTGATGATGGCCACCAGACTGGGC
>JBAXCM010000464.1:0-3898 GCA_037141475.1 Verrucomicrobiota bacterium
TCATAACTGTTAGCGCTGGTCGGAAGCTCGGCCAGCGGCGTCAGACCGGTGATGTCGGCCAACGACGTGCTCGCAGCAAAGACCCGGAAACCGGCAAAACCCACCAAGGCCGAGGTGTCATAAGCACTCCAATCCAAGTGCGCGGAATCCACACCGGTGGTGGTCAGCAGCGGGATGACCGGCGGCGGCGTTTGGCTCCGCAGGAAGATGCGCACAGCACTGACGGCGGGATCGGAATTGCCAGCCGCGTCCACAGCGGTGACGGCGGCGAAGTACTCATGGTCCGGCAACAAGCCGGAGAACACGTTAGACCTAGCTCCGGCACTGCCGCCCCCCTTGGCCGAGAGCCCCGCCACCGAAGTGAATGTGTGGTCTTCCAGAAAATACCGGAATCCGCTGAGGTCCACTGGTGCCTCGTAATCCGCCCATGAAAGGGTCGCAGAAGTCGGCGTCGTGACCGATACCACAACCAGCGGATTGACCGGTGCCAACGCATCCATCGTAAATCCAAAGCTGGCGTCCGGATCCATCGTGTGCCCCAGCAAATCACTGCCAGCGCTCACCCGAAGCGTGTACCCACCGCCATTGCTTGCGCCAAACGCCACAGGCAGACTGCGGAAATTACGTGCATCCAGCCAGGTGCCGCCGGCTGGCACGACCGGCACCGCAGACGCATTGCCACTGAGCAGGGTGAAGGCAGGATTGATGGACTGGTTCATGTCGCGGTCGAAGGTCACCGTGAACGTCACATCCGGCGCGATCGGCACCAGCAGGCCGCGACTGCACGCCACTCCGCCAACCACCGGTTTGAGCGAGCGCTGTTGATAGACCGCAACGAAGTTCATGGTCACCGCGTCCAGTGTGGAAAACGTCTTGTTCAAGGCGTTGCCGGCACTAAAGAACTGCCCGTTGAGCTCAAAGCGTTGGAACAAAAATTCCAGATCCCCTTGCTCAACCCGTGTGGCGGCGCTCACCGCCAGCGTCTGGCCATTGGTGTAGGTTCCGCCACCCGCCAATGCAGCAACTCCCGGCGGCTGGCAGGCCAGCGTGACCCCGTGGGCGGGCACCAGCTCACGGAACACCGCCACCAATGAGCGGTTGGCCGCAACGCTAAACTGCAACGGCACACTGGTTCCGATGTTGACCGCATTTTCCTGCCAGTGGTCGAACACATATCCGGCGGTCGCTACCGGGGTCAGCACCACGGTCGTGTTGAGCGGGAAATTGCCGCTGCCAGTCACACTGCCGTAGCCGGCTGGCGACGCCACCGCCGCAACTTGGAATTGTGGCAGGCCAAACACCGCCACCAAATTGCGATTGCGCGTCGGCGTGAATGTATAACTCGCCTGCGAGCTAACAAAAGTTCCATCTTCCGTCCAATTCAGGAAGGCATAGGGCAGGCTGGACGTGTTAGGAGTGGCTGTCACTGTTACCGGCAGTCCTTCACGGGCGCTGCCAGCGCCGGCGACCGAACCGCCGGCAGCAGGTGCCGCTGCTACCACGATGTCGTAGTAGTGATAGACTTGGAAATTCGTTTGGACGCTATTTTGTTCGGCAAGCACATGGCCGCCAGCAGCATATTCGTACAACACGTTGCCCGCGTCGGCCGACACCGTCACCACGTAATACCCTGGCGCGGCGGCATTGATCGATTGCGACTGCGGCAGCGTGGCTCCCGCCGCCAGCGGATCGCCTACTCCGCCGGCTGGCAGGTTCTGATCCACCACCACTTGCCCGCTGCTGGTATTGAGCACCTGCACGCGGGTCGAGTGACCCGGAGCAGCCACGCCGCTGCCTCGGTTGGCAAGATTCCAGCCAAGTTGCCAGTTGCCGCTGGCATCCGGACCGCTGACCGCCAGATTTTCCACCACTAGATCGGGATAATCGCGCAGCCCCACAACAAAAGGATTGACCGTGCACGTCGTGTTATCTCCCTCCTGTAAAATCTCATCCACCGCGTTGCTCGAATCGGTTTTCACCAATAAATAATAGGTTCCCGGCAAGCCATCCGGCAGGGTGAGCGTTCGGCTCACGGAATAGCTGCCACCCGGTTCCAGTGCGCCGTTGTGGGTGATGAGTGCGAGTTGCAGGTCATCCGCATCGCCATACACATTATTGGTTGAGAGCACCACCCGGTCGGTCCACGTGCTCGCATTTGTCGCAAGATTACCGACATTGCTCACTTCATAGCTCAGCGGAATGGTATCCCCGGTGCGCAGCGCGGGAAGGGTGATTTCATCGAGACGGGTGACTCGCAAATTGGGGAAATTCACCGCCGAGGTGGGCAACACCCGCGCGTCAAGAATGTAGTCGCTGTTGAGCCCGGCCGTGCCGTAACTCGCCCGCACCAGCGCAAAATAATGGCCGCTTTCACCTATCTGAACCTCTGCAGAATCGTCGCCCGCCACCCCGTTGGTCTCCGCCATCAAAGTGCCGGCCTGCGAGTAAAGCGAGACGATCGGCCCCAAGGTGGAACCCGCCGGCCGCCGCACCGTTAAAAACACGGTGTTGCCCGCCGCCAGCGAGCCAAGGTCATAGTAGTCAAGCCCCGAACTGGTTCCGATCATGCCCGCCACACTCGCCGAGTCGATGCCTCCCGAGTGAGTAAACGTCAGCGGAGTGGCAGTGGCAATCGAGTCGTTAGGTTCAACCTCATGGGCCAATCCGCGCAGCAGTGAGACGCGGAACCGGTGCTCGCTGCGAACCCCATACCAATCGTCGATGCGCAACAGATAGGTACCGGTCTTGGTCAGAGTGTAGGGAGCGTGAGTTTCGATGTCGGCACTGGTGATCCCGCGGTCGAATATCACCCCGCCATCGGCATCGGTCAGACGCCACGACAGACCATAGCCCGCTGGCTCGTAGGGCAGGTTGGTCTCAAACACCAATACATCCCCCGCTTGCGCTTGAAAGGTCCAGTATTCGATGTCCTCAGGGGAAACCAGCACACCCCGCCCGTTGGCCGTCAAATACCCGGGAATGTCGCTATTGAATACCAACGGTGTGGCAGCGGCAGGTGAATTGTTAGGCTCAGTTTCAGTTTGATATCCGCCCACCTGGCTAATCGAAAAGTCGCGCTCGAACACCAATGCCTGCGCATTGTTGAAAGTGTCCCGCAGCCCGGCCACCCGCAGTTGGTAATTGCCGGGAGGCAAAGGACCATTGACGATGGAGTACGAATTGGATAGACCGCTGCCGTAACCCGCCGGAGCAATCGCAAACACCTCGTCATCGCCGGTGGCGAATGTGCCGTCGGGGCCGGCCCACACCAGCGAGTAGTTGGCCGCGTTGTTGACAGTGCTGGCCAACATATCCTTGTTGAAGGACAGGTTGAAAGCTGATAGCATCCCGCCGCTGGTGCCGGTGGGCAATGTGCAAGCGATAATGGATGGAGGCATCGTGTCGCTGAGTGCCAAATCGAGGAAGTACTCAGCCATCAGCCCCTTGCCGGCCGTCGCCGACACCCGCACATGATAAGTGGACTCGTCTCCTGGCTGCAGCGTGTACACCAGTTGGGTCGGCGTGAGGATCGTCGGCGTGATCTGGCTGCCGTCCGCCTTGAACAGGGTCAGCGCGGGGGCCAGCGTCGAGGTGGTTGGCAACCGCAGCGTGGCGCTCACCTGGGTGCCGACCGCCAGATTGCCGAGGTTGAAGAAATCCCCGGAGTTGTCGTAGCTCGCCAAATAGCCCGCCGCCGTTGCGGTTCGCGAGTGGCTGGACAAGGTGAAGGCGAGCCCATTGCTTTCGCCGAGCGAGTTGTTAATCTCGTGCTCAAGCTGGGTGCCGGGCGGGGCCAGAGACACCCGGAACTGGTACTCCCCGCGATAGTCATACCAAGGCGATACCCGCAGGTAATACGTCCCGTCGCGAGGGATGGCCAGCGGCGGGGTTTCGCCAC
>JBAXCM010000465.1:0-3877 GCA_037141475.1 Verrucomicrobiota bacterium
CCCGGATACCACCGGTTGTTGGGTTATTGATGACCTGTCGTTGACGCGATCCAGCAATCCTGAGGCGAACCTGTGGGCCAATGGCGGCTTCGACAAAGGGGAACGCACCGATCAGATCGGCGGCATCCCCGAGGGCTGGGTCCGCGGTGGGAGTGAGCCAGCCATTGCCAGGGTGATGCAGGGTGCCAGCCCCGAACTCGGCCTGCTGGATGCCGAGCAGGACCTCTCGGGATATTGGACATGCACCCAGAATCTAAGCGTCAGGCCGGGGCCGGGTGGCGAGACGTTTCGCTTGGCGTGGATGGAGGCGTTCAACGTCATCTCCGGCTCCTTGCTGCGCTCCACCTTCTTGAACGTGCCCCCCGGAAAATATACCTTCCGGGCCATCGCCGTGGCAGATAACCCTCTGGGCGGTACCAGCCAACTGGCGTTTCCCATCGTCATCCGCCAGCCATTTTGGCAGCAGGCGTGGTTTTTGCCGCTGCTCGCGGCGGCAGCCGTCATGTTCATCGGCTGGGCGTTGTTTCGGAATTACCGTCGCCGGGCGCGAGCTCGCATCGCCACCATCAGGCAGGCCAACGCGATTGAGCGGGACCGGGCCCGGATTGCCCGTGACATGCACGACGATCTGGGCACTCGTGTCTCTCTGATAAAACACACAGCCTCGGTCGTGCGCCAAGCCATCGAGCATGATTCGGCCCAGGCCAGTCGGCAGGTGCAGCGCTTGGAGTCCGCCGCTTCCGACCTGGTGCTGGCCATGGACGGCTTGGTGTGGGCGGTCAATCCCGCCAACGACACGCTTGAGCATCTTGCCAGCCATTTGTCGGGTATGGCGCAGGAGATATTTCGGGATGCGCCCGTCACCTTGCGTTTGGCAATACCGATGGATCTGCCTGCCTTGCTGCTGCGCTCGGATTTCCGCCACCATTTTTCACTTATCGTCAAGGAAGCCCTTCACAATATCCTCAAGCACGCCGGCCCCTGCGAAGCCACGCTGGAACTCACCGTCGAAGGCGACTCACTGGTGGCGATCGTCGCCGATACGGGAACTGGCTTCGATCCCGCTCATCCCAAGGCTGGCAACGGTTTGCACAACCTGAGCGCCCGCACCGCGGAAATTCATGGCACCTGTGAAATCCAATCGCTCTTTGGCCATGGCACATCCGTGACTTTTCGCTGTCCGCTGCACTCAAATCCTTTACCCTGAACTCATCCCATGCAACCTACCCCGCGTCGCGTCGCCATCGTCGAAGACGATTCCCTGTTCCGGGAATCGTTCCTGGAAATCATCGCCGAGTCCGATGCATGGGTCGTCGGAGGTTGCCACGTCCGTGCCGAATCAGCCCTCGATGATATCCTCGCGGATCCGCCTGAGGCGGTTATCGTGGACATCCAGTTGCCCGGGATGTCTGGTATCGAGCTTGTTAGAAAGCTCAAGCCGCAGTGTCCGGCCACGCAATTTCTGATGGTCACGGTGTTTGAGGATGCCGAAAAAGTCTTTGAGGCGCTCGCCGCAGGGGCCTCCGGCTATGTCTTGAAACGCGATGTCCATGCCCGGTTGCTAGAATCCCTTGATGATGTGCTGGCCGGTGGCGCGCCGATGTCCAGCGCCATCGCCCGCAAGGTGGTGCAGCATTTCCAGTTGCCAGTGCCCGAACCGGGGGATGATTTTCAGCTGACCCAGCGCGAAAAGGAAACCCTCGACCTGTTAGTTAAGGGTTTTTTTTACAAGGAAATTGCCAGCGAACTGGGTATCCGCATCGATACCGTGGCCTTCCACCTCGGTAATATCTATCGAAAACTTCAGGTCCGCACCCGCAGCGAGGCCATCCTCAAATACATGCATCGAGAGGCAAAGTCCTGAAAGGAGCTCAGGGGAACACCGCACGGTAAAAGCGGGCGGCGGGTAGCGGTTGCGCATCGAGGAAACTGAAACTGCCGTCATCGGCCGCTACCACGGTGGCACGTGTGATCCATGCCGCGGGGTCGGCGAGCGCGTCGCTGGCTTGGATTCGATAGATTCGCCCGGCCACCCCGGAAAACACGACCCGGCTCGATCCGTTGGGTTGGAGCTGGATCGAGAGTGCATGTTGGACCGGGGCGTCTGGCGGAATGATGGCGATGTGGACAGTTAGATTTGTAATTCCGCCTTGGGCGTTGCGGATGGAGTAGGTGAAGGAATCCGGGGATGCATCCCCTTGACGCGGGGTGTAGATGAGCCATCCGTTATCCACGCTGAGGGAGGCGCCGTTGATGCTAAGGGGTGAGGCTGATATAAAGTCGAAGGGGCCGGCCCCATCATTGGCCATAAGGGAGGGGATGCTCATGCGAACGGTGGTGCCGGGGTCATGGGAAACATAGTCGGAGCCGGGTTCCACAGCGCTTCCGGTCGTGAAGTGGTAACGGCCAGAACCCACCGCAAAGACAGCCGTGCCTGCCTCCATGCGAAGAAACGTCACACCGTCGGATGCGGTGGCCGCTTGGCCGCTTTCCTGCACCTCGGCGAAGCTGTTGGCAGGTACATATATCACGGCGCTGGTATTGGCAGGAATGCTCGTGGCAAGGGAAAAGCCCCCGCTGTATTGGTGCCAGGCGCTGGTGATCAGGCCGTGAATCGAGCGCAGGCTGCCGCTGGCACTGGTCAGTTGGCTGCCGGGCCTCGGGTGGATGTTGATTATTTGATAGCCCGGAGCCGAGGGCGCCTGATCGATGCCGGCGACTGTGGAATAGAGCCACTCACCGCAGGAGCCTAACGAATAATGATTGAACGAATTCATACCGGGGTCTTGGAAGCCGTTTTGCGGCGTCCAGCCGTCCCATCGCTCCCAGATGGTGGTGGCACCGAGTTTGACTGAAAACAACCACGACGGGAACGTGTCTTGAAGCAACAGGCGGTAGGCGGTGTCGGTCTTGCCCGCAGCGGTGAGTGCCGGAAGCAGATAACTCACGCCGACAAATCCGGTGGATAGATGGTCGCCCTTGGCAATGATATCATTATCTAACAACTGGGCGACGACTGGCCGCAAGGCGTCAGGCAGCAAGTCGAATTTGAGGGCCATGGCATAGGCACACTGGGTGCTGCCAGTGATGGCACCGCTGGTCGGGTTGACGTACTTGTTGATGAATGCGGACTTGATGGTTTGGAACAGGGCGGCGTAGGTGGCGGCATCGGCGGTCCTACCCAAAGCGGCCGCCGCCTGTGCCACCAATCCGGTGGAGTAGGCATAGTAAGCCGTCGCAATGAGTTCCTTGTTCGTGTCGGCGTTGATCGAGAGCCAGTCGCCGTAGTCATTGCCGCGCGAGCCGCTGCGGATCGAGTTGACACTTTGGGATTTACACCACTCGACCCACCGGACCATGGCCGGATAGTTTTTGGCGAGCAGGCGAAGGTCGCCGTATGCCTGATAGATCGTCCACGGGCAAATGACTCCGGCGTCGCCCCAGGCCGGAGTTCCGCTAGACGTGCCGGCATTGGGTGATACGTCGGTGAATCTGCCGTCGGAGACTTGGGCGTCGGTGACATCCGTCAGCCACTTGGTGAAAAATGCTGCGATATCGGCGTTGTAGGTGGCGGTTCGGACAAATACCTCGGCGTCGCCCATCCAGCCGAGGCGTTCGTCGCGCTGTGGGCAATCGGTGGGCACGCTCAGGTAGTTGCCGCGCTGGCCCCACTGGATATTCGAGTGGAGTTGGTTGACGAAGCCGTTAGAGCAAGAAAAATCGCCGGTATGGGGGGTGTCGGAGCCGAACACGATGCCGGTGATGGCGTCGAGCGGAGGGGTGCTGGCCACGCCAGAAAGCTCGACATAACGGAACCCGTGGAAGGTGAACTTGGGTGGCCAGATTTCCTCGCCGCCGCCCTTGCAGATATAGGTAT
>JBAXCM010000466.1:0-3875 GCA_037141475.1 Verrucomicrobiota bacterium
CCGCCAACGCGCCGGTGGAGTTCACCGGCACCGGGATGTCGCGAGCAATGGTTCCGCCGTCGCCCATCTGGCCGTAGGACGAGTCGCCCCACGCGACCAAGCGGGTGGCCGCCCACCGCAACACCAGATCGTTGCCGGTCCCCCCGAAGTAATCCGCCACGAACGGATAGGAAATTCCGCCGTAGGTCAGATTTACGACCTGTCCCTGGGATAGATTGCCAAAAACGCCCGAAATAAAGGCTATCCCCGTGTTTCTGACGACGGTCAAATTCGTTCCGGTCGATGGAGCGAAATTGAGCGCCAAGTTCACAGTGTTGCCGGTGGCCGTGTAGCTAGTTGCCGTGACAGGCACGCTAGAGGCGGAATCGAAAGTCGCATCGACTCCCGCAGCACGAGTGGAAGCGCATAGCAGCGGCAGCAAGATGGCCAATGAACGAAGGCATTTCGGAAGAATCATGTTCGCGAAAATTGCTGGGCAATTCGGTGAGCGGAAGAAATAGCCATCGCGTTTCACAGGGACGGTCCTCGCCGAAAGAATATCCGACCGTTTGGTCATGTCTAGAAGGTTATTGAGAATATCCCACGGCACCCACGACGGGGGACTTGGTCGGGTTGGTGACAAACGCGCGGCAGACACTTTCGTAACCCGTTGATAGGGGGGAGGAAATCGATTAAGCGACCCGTCTCAGTCCCCGGGTCTCCCCACCCCCATCCAAATCATGAGAAAGCATGGTTTTTTCATTTGATTGATTTTCCGCTAATCAGGCACATAACCGTGACTGAGGAGTGGGCGCAGTGCTCGAAGATTTGGGGCCAAGGGAGTGTGACGTTCTGCCGGAAACGCACCGAAATGAGTGCTACCCGCACGGGGGCCTGTTCGACGATGGCGATGGCGGCTGGCGCGCCGCTCTCGTGCTCGCTCAAACATAGGGTCAGCACGAGGTTGCGCACGTATTTGCCATCAATTGCCAGCCCGCGAGGAAGGGTGCCGTGGGGGGCGGCCAGCCAGCCATTGAGCGCATCGGAAAAGCCATGGGGATCGATTTTGCAGAGTAGCCATGGGCTTGTTCCCATGCCGCAGGCAGGGCGTTGACGGCCAGGGCCAACGCACGTGAAGCAATGATTGGGTTCATGCCCCGAACGGGAATAGCCCCTGGTTGCAAATGAGCCGCGGGCAGGCGCTTCCGGGTAGGAACAGGTGGTCAATTCTCCATTCGATATCCAGTCGGAGTAGCAGATTTCAAATGACCCCAACCTTGGCTATTCAAGGACCGCTAGGCTAATCGAAGCTCGGAATCTTCAGGAGCGTTCCGCCTTGCAGGGCGGATTGATGGGCGACGATGCCCGGTGCGGTGTAGGCAAGTGCTTCATGGATGTTGACGGCTGGCTGGCGCTGGCTGAGGATGGAGTCAATGAATTCGTGAGTGATAAAACAATGCGACCCTTCATGCCCGCTGTCATGGCGCAACGGCACAGGCAGCAGATCCGTCGCCCACCATTTCACCTCCTGATAGGGCTCGACCACTTGTGCAGCCCGCACAAAACCGCCGGTGTCACGCTCGCTATTGCCGTCGGTCTTGGAACGCACGATGCATGGATGAGCACCGTTTGGTCCGCCGAAGTAGAAGCTCATTTTGTCGCCATAGAAACGGGCGCGCTCACCGCCTTGTTGGGCACCACGCCACCACACGGCGACGCGCATCGAGTTGCCGCGATTGGTTTTGAAGAATGCGGTCTCGTTCCAGAACGGATTATTGTAAACATTGTCCTTCAAGATCGGATGCTCATCGCCCCAGCCAATGCAATTAACTTCTGTTAGCCTCTCGCCGGTCACACTGATCAGGTGCGACGTGCAATGAGTCGGATACTGAATGGGGGCCATGCCATAGCGCCAGGTGCGTTTGCCATTCTCGAAATACAATTCCTCAAGTCCCGGGTGATGATATTCCGACTCTGTGTGATACAGGTTTCCAAACGCTCCTTCCAGATAGAACTTGCGTACCGATTGCGTCAGTTGCTGCCAATGGCTGGTCTCGGCCATCATATAGGTGAGGCCCGTCTTCTTCACTGCGTCAACGAGTTGCTGGCATTGTTCCAGCGTCATTGCCGCAGGCACCGCACATAGCACATGCTTGCCTGCTGCCAGACACAACAGCACGTGTCTTGCGTGATCGGGCATCGGTGTGAACAACGCCACTGCCTCGATCTTGGGATCCTTCACTAACTCCTCCAACGAGTCATACGCCTTGTCGCAGCGGTACGTCTGCTTGAGGCTTGCGCGCCGCTCAGGGCGCAGGTCGCTAACAGCCTCGACCATGCAGTTGGGATGTTCGTAAAATTGGAAGCTCAGTCCGAAGCCACCACCGACGATGCCCACCCGCAGCCTGCGCTCTGGGCTTTGAGTAAACACGGGTGCGGCCAGCAATCCGCTGCCAGCGGCGGCGCTGATAGTTGCAATAAACTCGCGACGACTGTGGCCGCTGATAGGGATAGCCGAATTTATGCTTGGGTCGATTGTCATCACAGGAGGACGCTATTCAGGAAGCCGGCGGCTGGCAAGACTTGAAGACACAAGCCAAGAAGAGACAATGAGAATCCACCGGAGTGCGCGTTGTGCTTCTTGTTCCAGTCTTTTGTCTATTATCTTGCCCTCTTCTGTCTTCAATCACAGGCAAGATGCCAAATTTTCGATCAGAGCGCTAAATTGACAGTATGGGTCGAGGTGGCCGCGGCCGACTGAGCATTGAAATTGTGATGGCGAGGCAAGCGAGGGCGATGATGCCGCCATCGCCGATGAGCGCGTAGAGGGTGAGAGTGGGAGCCAGCGGCACGTCCAGCTCGACGAGGAGCGAGCCCCGGGTGAAGTGGCTGCCGGTCGAATCGGTTAGAACCTGGGAGGCGGCGGTGTCGGGGTGGGCGGTGGAGCCGCAGGTATTGATGGCGGCGCTGACGCCGGTATTGGCGCAGCGCAACATCGGCCTGCGCAACTCGATGGCACGGAAGCGGGCGTTGGCAAAATGTTGTGCGGCACCGGCCGAGTGTTTAAACCATCCGTCGTTGGTGACGTTGATGATCAGCTGCGGGCCGGGCCGGGCGAACAGGCGGGTGAGTCGCGGAACGGTATCTTCGAAACACACGCTGGGGATGACGCCGATCGGGAGGCCGGCGGCGTTGACAGACAGTGGTTCGAAGGAATCGCCGGGAGTGAACGAGCCGCCATATTCGGTGCCGGATTGCTGTTCGTAGATTTTCTTAAGAAATGGCAAGGAATCAACAAACGGGATGGTTTCGCCGAAGATCACCAGGTGATGCTTGCGGAATGTCTGCAACTCATCACTAGGAGACATGACCGCCAGAGAGTTATATATCCGTCCCTCGGATTTGGGAACCAATCGCTCACCTTGCACCTCCGCTTCCAATTCGTTGACCCCGTATATCAACGAAAATTCACCGGCCGTGCGCACCACCGCAATTGTGTCGAGGTTTTGCTGCCATGTCCCCCAACCGCCGTCCGCACTGCGAAATATCCGACCGCGCAACGCACACTCCGGCCACAACACCAGATCGGGCCAGCGCCGGGCTGCAGGGGCTTCAATGAGGGAATCCGCCTGTTTGATCGCCGCCAGAGCCGTTAGCGTATCTTCCTCATAGGCGCGGTGGATCGTGAGATCATCCCACTGCATTTCGCCGGCCTCCTGCGGAACGTCGAGTTGCACCAGAAGCGACTTGATCCTAACCGACTTGCGGTGACCTTCGCTGGCCAGCCTCGCCGCCCCGTACCCTAACACTCCGGCCACGATCAGGGCGGCAGCAGCCACGTCCCACCCATGGTTGCGTTTGGCAGTGGTGTCTTTTGCTAGCAGACGGCTGGCAGC
>JBAXCM010000467.1:0-3869 GCA_037141475.1 Verrucomicrobiota bacterium
GGCGGTGGTGGTGGTCAAGGCGGCGGCCAAGGTGGCCGTGGTCGTGGTCCACGGCGCGAAGAACGTGCAACTCCAACCGATGCGGACGGCAACGAGATTTCCGAAAAGGTGGTCTTCATCAACCGCTGCGCCAAGGTCGTCAAGGGCGGTCGGCGCTTCAGCTTCTCCGCTCTTGTCGTCTCTGGTAACAAATTCGGCAAGGTTGGCCTGGGCTTCGGCAAGGCCAACGAAGTGGCTGACGCCATCAAGAAAGCCAGCGAGGGTGCCAAGAAGGTGCTCAAGCCGATGTGCATCGTCGATGGCACCATCCCCCATGAAATCTACGCCGAATTTGGTGGTGGCAAGGTGCTCCTCAAACCGGCCTCACCGGGTACTGGCATCATCGCCGGTGGGGGTGTGCGTGCTGTTTGTGAAGCGGTCGGCATCCGCGACGTGCTCGCCAAATCGATGGGTTCGTCCAATCATGCCAACGTCGTCAAGGCCACTCTCAAGGCGTTGTCGCAACTGCGCACCCGTGACCAAGTCCTCTCCGCCCGTGGTAAGAAAAAGCGCGAGAAGGCGATCTGAGGCAAGCTTCGTGATCAGCCCGATCCGTCTAATCAGACAGATCCGAGCGATCCTCTTATCCTGCTAACTTCTACCCGATAACTCTCTTTCATGAACTTACATACACTCAGCCCCAATCCCGGTGCCAAGCATCGCGTTAAACGCCTTGGCTGTGGCGAAAGCTCCGGCCACGGAAAAACATCCTGCAAAGGCAATAAGGGCCAGAAGGCACGCTCCGGCAGCGGTACCCGCGTCGGTTTCGAAGGCGGCCAGATGCCTTTGCATCGCCGATTGCCCAAGCGTGGTTTCAACAATTATGACTTCCGCGATGTTCCTGGCGTGATTAACGTCGGTGACCTCGACGATGCCTTTGAAGCAGGTGCCGTCGTTGACGAAGCGGCCCTTCGTCAGATGGGATTGCTCAATGGTCG
Source organism: Verrucomicrobiota bacterium (assembly GCA_037141475.1). Taxonomy (GTDB): domain Bacteria; phylum Verrucomicrobiota; class Verrucomicrobiia; order Verrucomicrobiales; family Akkermansiaceae; genus Luteolibacter. Next base: position 978 of record JBAXCM010000467.1, read on the forward strand.
TTGCGATTACGTCAAAGTTCTCGGCACCGGTGAGGTCACCAAGGCATTTACCTTGGTGGTCAAGACCGCCAGTGCTTCCGCTCGTGAGAAAATCGAAAAAGCCGGTGGCACGGTGCAGGTACTCGCTTGACACCGCTGGCCGCCATTCATTGATCTCCGGTGAGGAAGTGCCAGCGCACTTCCTCGTCGTGCATCTAACACCATCCTTAGTTCCGTCCCCATTCAGTCATGATTTCCGCCTTTGCCAACACTTGGAAAATCCCCGAACTCCGGGACCGCATTCTGTTTACCCTTGCCCTCATCGTTATTGTGCGTCTCGGCACGCATGTGACCATTCCCGGCGTCGATGCCACGGTCATCAAGGCGTGGCTGGATAGTCTGCAAAAGCGCGATCCGGCCAGTCCCAGTGGTGGTATCACCGCATTGTTGACTGTGTTCTCGGGCGGTGGCCTGCAACAGGCTGGCATCTTTGCCCTGGGCATCATGCCGTATATCTCTGCATCCATTGTGGTGCAACTTATGACGGCGATTGTTCCCAAGCTTTCGCGGCTTGCCCGGGAGGATGGCGGTCGCCAGAAGATTACCCAGTACACTCGGTACATCACCATCGGCATCGCCTTTGTCCAAGGGTTTTTCGTCACCCGCAGTCTGATGAGCCCCGGCAGCATTCCATATATGGCCGGTGTGGAGAAATTCGGTATCTTGGTGCCGGACCCGTCCTACACATGGATGGCGATCACTGTCCTAACGATTGTAGCGGGCACGGTGTTATTGATGTGGATAGGCGACCAGATGACGGACAAAGGGATCGGTAACGGGATCTCTATCATCATTACGGTGAATATCATCTCCGCGCTGCCCGGCGCGCTCATCCAAGCTTGGAAGTACTTCACCACCGGTGAGAACCAAGGGTTCCACTCGTTGATGATGGTCGTTATGATCGCGCTGTTGCTGGTGGTCATTGCGGCCACTATTTCCATCACTCAGGCGCAGCGGCGAATCGCCGTGCAATATGCCAAGCGCAACGTCGGTCGCAAACAATTCGGCGGCCAGACCCAGTATCTCCCACTCAAGGTTAACTATGCCGGGGTCATGCCCATCATCTTCGCCTCTGCCGTGCTGTCGTTGCCGCCCATGATGCTGAATTGGTTTTTCCCCCATCAGGCGTGGTCCGCCAAGTTGTATGGCGAGCTATCCGGTGGCGGCACCTACTACTACATTCTAGGTGGTATTGGCATCTTCCTGTTCTCCTACTTTTGGGTTGCGATGATGTTCCAGCCCTCGCAAATCGCTGAGGACCTCAAACGCAACGGTGGCTACGTGCCCGGTGTGCGGCCTGGCAAACCCACCGCCGATTTCCTCGATTTCACGATGACCCGGCTGACGTTTGCCGGTGCCATTTTCCTAACTGTCATCTTCATCCTGCCGGTGGGCGTGGGAGCGCTTGTTGGGTTGCCGCCCGGTTCGCTGGTTCTTCACTTCTTCGGTGGCACGTCGCTGCTCATCATGGTTGGCGTGATCCTTGACGTCATGCGCCAAGTTGAAACCCACTTGCTGCAGAAGCATTACGATGGCTTCCTGCGCAAGGGCAAGCTCAAGGGCCGCTATGACCGCCTCACTCAAAGCGGTGCTGGTGCCTCGCGCACTGCCTTGGTCTATCTGTGGGTGGTCATCGCGGTGCTCATTGTCTTTGGCATCACGGCTTTCATTTACAAGAGTTAGCCGCCTCTCATCTTCAGACAATCACTCCTGTAAGCAAGGTGTCCCGCCGCGTCCGCATCCCGATCAAATCCCCCAGGGAGATTGATTTCATGCGAGCCGCCGGGGCCATCGCCTCCACAATCTTGCAGGCACTCGCCAAGGCCGTCGAACCCGGCCGCAGCACCTCCGAGATCGATCAGTTGGCCGCGTCTCTGATGCGCCAGCACGACTGCAAAAGCGCCTTTCTCGGCTACCGCGGGTTTCCCGGATACACCTGCATATCCATCAACGAGGAAGTCGTCCACGGCATTGCTGGCCCGCGTCGCATCATGCCCGGCGATATCGTCAAAATCGACGTCGGCATCATCAAAAGTGGCTTCATCGGAGACAATGCCACCACCATACCGGTGGGGGACGTCACTCAAGCCACCCGCCATCTGCTGGCCGTGACCGAGCAGTCGCTCTATCAAGCGATTGATCGCGCCCGTCCAGGTGCCCGGCTTGCCGACCTGTGCGGATCGGTGGAGGCGTATGTGGTCCCTCGTGGATACACGGTGGTGCGGGAATTTGTGGGTCATGGCGTTGGCCGTCGCCTGCATGAAGAGCCGCAGATTCCGAATTTCCGGCCCCCGGGTGTGACCACCACTCTTTTGCCCGGCATGACACTGGCCATTGAGCCAATGATCAACGCCGGGGTGCCCACCGTGCGCATCCTGGCAGACGGCTGGACCGTCATCACCGATGACCGCAAACCATCAGCTCACTTCGAGCACACCGTTTTGGTCACTCATGGCGCTCCCGAACTCCTCACCTGGCGCCCCCGCGAGGCCCTGCCGGAAATGCTCGGCCTGGCCCCGCTTTAACTGGCTCAGCTTTCCTGGCATCACACTTCCGGACCCCGGCTTTGAATTGACAGGAAAACGGTCTGCAATTCCGGAAAATGGTCCGGCACTCCTCAGGGCCAACGGCCCGGCAATATGCCAGCCAAGGGCATCGCCTTGGGTAGCGATTCAATCGATTTTATTGAGGGCTGAAAGCCCGCCCCATGCGCCCTTGGATACCGGGGCTGGCCAAATATGCTGGGCTTTCAGCCCTCGAACATCATCATGGCGCGTGCCTTGAGCGTTGCCCAAGGCTCACACTTCCTGACCTCGACATTGAAGTGACTGGGAATTGGCGATTGGTCCCGGA
>JBAXCM010000468.1:0-3868 GCA_037141475.1 Verrucomicrobiota bacterium
ATCGAGAGGTTGCCGGCCATACGCGGCATGATCGTTGACCGCAATGAGAAGCCGCTCGCCAAGAGCCTGCCGGTGACCACCTTGTATGTGGACAAAAACCATCTGTATGATCCGAACTTGGCGAGTTATGGATTGGCTTATGAGCAAGCAAGCAGCCAACCCGGTTGGGACGAACTGGACGCGGGCAAACGCATGCGCCGCATTCACGGCCTGCGAGCCGAGATTCTCGACAGCGAAAAGGCCGAAGCCATCATCCAAAAACACCTGGCCCATGCCGTGAGCCTGCTGGCCAAAACACTGGGCATGCGCCGCGAGGAACTGCGCTCCAAAATTGAGGCCAGCTCAAGCAAATGGGTGCCCATCGCCAAGGATATTCCCGAGGAAATCGCCGACCAACTGCGCGAAACCGTGGATCAAAATTGGTTGCAGGGGTTTGATTTTGAAAACTCCCTCAAGCGCTGGTACACCGCACCAACACTTGCAGCTCATCTAACAGGCTTTACGGGGGAAGTCGAGGAAAGCGACGAAAACGAGCAAAAGCACACACGAGTGGTCGGTAAATTCGGCGTCGAATGGGCGATGGAAGAGTACCTAACTGGCCGCGATGGCTGGCGCCAACACCAGCGCGATGCCCATGGGTTGGTGAAGCCTGGCGACTCCAGCAGTTTGCAAGCGCCGCGTGCCGGGCTCAACGTGCAACTGACGATTGATCTGGGCATACAGGCGATTGTGGAAGAGGAGATAGATGCGGCGCTGGTTGAGTTCAAATCGGAGCGGGCGGCGGTGGTGGTGATGGATCCGCAAACTGGCGAGGTTTTGGCGATGGTTAGCCGCCCGAGTTTTGATTTGAACCGCAAGGAAAACCTTGGGACCAGCAGTTTCAATTTTGCCATCCAAGCGATTTACGAACCGGGCTCCACCTACAAGCTGGTGGCCACTTCCGGGGTGCTCAACGAAGGACTGGCCACGCCGCAGACGTCGGTATTTTGTTGCAACGGCAAATATGTCTCCGGCAAAATCGAGGTGCCCGACCATTTCCCCTATGGCATGCTCACGCTGGAAGGGGTGCTCTCAAAATCCAGCAACATCGGTGCTTACAAATTTGCCCTGCAACTCGGTCCGAAACGGTTTTACGACTACGTCAAACTCTACGGTTTTGGCAAGAAGACCGGTATTTTGCTCAGCGGTGAGAGTTCTGGCATCGCCCGCAATACCGGCAACCCGGTGGATTTCTCCCGGGCCGCCTATGGTTACGCCCTCAACGTCACCCCGCTGCAAATGGCCTGCGCCTACTGCGTGCCGGCCAACGGCGGCAAATTGCTCAAGCCGCAAATCATCAAATCACTCATTGCCAACGACGGCACGGTGGTCCAAACGTATCCGCCGGAGACGGTGGCCGACGTGATCAAGCCGAAGGTGGCCACCCAAATGCGTGCGGCGATGGAGAAGGTGATCCAAAAAGGCGGCACTGCCACTCTCGCCGCAGTTCCCGGCTTCCGGGTGGCCGGCAAGACCGGCACCGCCAAGCGCCATAACCCGCACGGCCATGGTTACCTGCCTAACAGCTACACCGTGTCATTCGTGGGCATGCTGCCGGCGGAAAATCCGGCGTTTGTATGCGTGGTGGTCATTGATGATCCCAAGACCGACAAGGTCACTCGCTACGGCGGCACCATTGCTGCGCCGGCATTTGCCAAGATTGCCACCCGGGTAGCAGCTTATATGAAGCTGGAACCCACCGAACCGATTACCACACCCCTTGCCAAGATCACCAGCCAATGAACCTCCGTGATCTTACCGCATGCCTGGCCCGCGTCACCGTCGCCGGACCATTGGACGTCGAAATCTCCTCCCTAGGCACCTCATCCCGCGAATTGGCTCCAGGCCAATTGTTTGCCGCCATCCGCGGTACCACCACCGACGGCCACCGCTTCATCGGCGAGGCCCTCGCCGCCGACGTAGCCGCGATCCTCGCCGAAACCGCCCCGCCCGCCAACCTGCCCGCCAACCTCGCTTGGCTGCACGTGCCGGATAGCCGCGCGGCCATTGCGGCGCTGGCCTCCGCGATGGCAGGTTATCCGTGGCGTGACATGGCAATGGCTGGGGTCACCGGCACCAACGGTAAAACAACCAGTGTCTTCCTGTTGCATCACATCATGAAATCCGTCTGGCACCGCGCCGGACTGCTCGGCACCATCGTCGTCGATGACGGCGAATCCATCGAACCCGCTCGCCATACCACTCCCGGATCCATCGAACTCGCCAACCTGCTTGGCCGCATGCGCGACCACGGCTGCCGCGGAGTCGCCATGGAGGTGTCCTCCCACGGCATCCACCAACAACGCATCGGCAGCATCGGCTTCGACGCCTGCGTGTTCACCAATCTCACTCAAGACCACCTCGACTACCACGGCACACTCGAGGCCTATGCCCAAGCCAAAGCTGATTGGTTCCATTCCCTAGCGGCAAATCCGTTAGGTAAAAAGCCGGTGGCTGTGATCAATGTGGACGATCCTTGTGGTGCCGCCCTGGCGCAAGCACTTCAAGGGAAAATGCCAGTGCTGCGGTATGGCTGCGGCGTGCATTGCGAATTTCGCGCTAACAATCTTCGCCAAACCGCCCGCGGTATGGAATTTGAACTCAGCGCCAAGGGCAAATCCTTTCTCGTGCGGGCCCCGCTCATCGGCCGCTTCAACATGTATAACCTGCTCGCCGCGCTGGCAGCGGCATCCGCTTGCGGAATTCGCCCGCGTGACGCCGTGGCGGCGCTGGTCAATGCTCCACAAGTGCCGGGTCGCATGGAAAACGTCGGCAACGCCGGCGGAGCCACTGTGTTTGTGGACTACGCGCATACCCCGGATGCCTTGGAAAACGCCTGCCGCACTCTCCGCGAACTCAACCCGCGCCGACTCATCACCGTCTTCGGTTGCGGCGGCGACCGCGACCGAGGCAAACGCCCGCTGATGGGTGCCGCCGCCGCACGCCACTCAGACGCCTGCATCATCACATCAGACAACCCCCGCTCCGAAGACCCGCTCGCCATCATCCGCGACATCGAAGCCGGTTGCTCCGCCAACAACCGCCTGAGCATCCCGGACCGGGCCGAAGCCATCGCCGCAGCAGTCCAAGCCTCGCTCTCCGGCGACATCATCCTCATCGCCGGCAAGGGCCATGAGACGACTCAACAATTTGCCGATCGCAGCATCGACTTCGATGATCGCAAACACGCCAGCAAAGCGTTGCGCGAGCGGGCCCAAGCCATCTCCGACATGCGATGCAACCCCTGAGCGCACAACAACTCGCTACCATCCTCGGTGCCCTCATCGTCGCCGGCAGCCCCGCTGTGATTGCGAACGGCGGAGTGACCACCGATAGCCGCAAACTGCCTGATGGCGCGGTATTTTTTGCCCTGCGCGGCCCGACATTCGACGGCGATGGATTCGCCGCCGCAGCTCTGACCAGCGGCGCGCGGGTGGCGGTGGTACAAGCTTGGAATGGCCCCGCACCAGACGGCACGGCGGTCATCGTTGTGCCTGACACCTTGCTGGCGCTGCAACGACTGGCCTGTTGGTGGCGGCAGCAACTGACGCTGCCGGTGGTGGCAATCACCGGATCCAACGGCAAGACGAGCACCAAAGATTTCACGGCGGCGGTGTTGTCCCAACAATTTTCAGTGGCGGCCACCCGGGGGAATTTGAACAACCACATCGGCGTGCCGCTCAGCGTGTTAGCCACCACTCCGCAGCATACCGCCGCAGTCTGGGAAATGGGCATGAATCACAGTGGCGAGATCGCCCCCTTATGCGAAATTGCCAGGCCGGACTACGGAATCATCACCAACATCGGCACTGCTCACATCGAGTTCTTG
>JBAXCM010000469.1:0-3868 GCA_037141475.1 Verrucomicrobiota bacterium
CCACCGTGAGCGCCGGGGTGATCAGCGCTTGGGATGTAGCCGCCAATCCCCAAAAATACGTCAGCGTGCACAGAAGCGGGTGGCGGGTGAGCAGGGCAAAACCGGCGATAATGGCCGCCAAATCGCACAAGTGGAGAGGCATGTATTTGTCCGGCGCGAGGGGGGCCCGCAGCGATAGCCAAGCCGCCACACTCAGCGGATAAACCGTGAGGTTGGCAAATGCCAGCAGCCCTGTGGAAATTTTCCGGGCCTTGCCACCACGCCTGCCAGCCAACAACAAGGCCAACAACAGCGATATGCCAATGACGAGCGTGACCCAATGCTGAACTGAAAATGGCTGGAATGGCAGTGGCATGGCCAGAAGTCAATCGGACTTTGCCTGCTCCGGCAATCCCGGAAAAAGAAACCACCACCGGTCTTGCACCGCATCTCACGCAGGTCTATGAAACCGGCATGGATATATCCGAATTTCGCAGGGAATACTCCAGCCGGGGCCTGCACCGAGCCGACCTCAAGACCGATCCGCTGGAACAATTCGCCGATTGGTTCGCACAAGCCACCAATCTCCAGGTGCCCGAACCCAACGCCATGGTCCTCGCAACCGTCGATGAGCGCGGCATGCCTTACCAGCGCGCAGTCCTACTCAAATACTTCGATGCCTCCGGCTTCGTGTTCTTTACCAACTTCGGCAGCCGAAAATCCCGCCATATCGCCGCCAACCCCTATGTCAGCGCCCTATTCCCCTGGATCACCCTCGAACGCCAGGTCATGATCCAGGGCCGCGCCGAAACTATCTCCACCGCCGAATCACTCAAGTATTTCTCGTCCCGCCCCCGTGACTCACAAATCGGCGCTTGGGTATCTAACCAAAGCGAGGTGATCACCTCACGCAAATTCCTGCTCCAAAAACTCGCCGAAATCCGTGAGAAATTCCGCCATGGCGACGTCCCCCTGCCCTCGTTCTGGGGCGGCTACCGCATCGTCCCCGAGTCGATCGAATTCTGGCAGGGCGGCCCCGCCCGCTTGCACGACCGCTTCCTCTACCAGCGCCATCACGACGCCTGGCACATCGACCGCCTAGCCCCCTGATGAGCCATGCACATTCCGATGAAATCCTCCGCTCTCCTAAGCCTCACTTGCCTCGCCATGACCTCATGTTCCTGGCTGGGATTTAAAAAAAAGTCACCCGTTCCCCAAGAACCCAGTGCCCCCACCCTCGTCGGCCGCATCGCATCCATCCCCGCCGACCACCGGTTCGCGCTCATCCAAAGTTATGGCAAGTGGAACGTGGCCACCGGGTCCATCCTCATCTCCCGCGGCCCAGATGCCCGCACCGCCAACCTCCTCGCCACCGGCGAAGTCCTCGGCCAATTCGCCGCCGCCGACGTCCAGTCAGGTACCTTCGAGGTCGGCGATGCCGTCCTCCTGCCTCCTCCAGTTTCGAAAAAATCACCTCCACTCACCCAGAAAATATCAAAAAAATCGCAACCCGCTCAACCTATAAAAATCCCCTAATCTGTGGAAATCGTTGAAAATCAATGAAATGAAAGCATTTTGGGAAAATATCTGGAAAAATTGATTTTTTACTTTCCAAGATCAGCCAATTTTGAATACCTTGTGGCTGTCCCCATTGGTACCTTAGGTTTTGTTTATTTTCAAGTCTGCCGGATGACCAGCCAGAATTCCCGCAGTCCTTTAAACAACCGCCTCAGGCTGCCATGCATGTCCAAGACATGAACCAAACCACCAGCCATGAAACCATCCCCACAGGGTCCGTCGGTCAAAGCCGACGCCGACCGCCTTGCTGATTTCGTTATTTTTACACAACGGAGCTGCATTCTCAACCTATCCGCAGAACTCAACAAGGGGAACGTTTCGTTCCCTCAGTTCTTTCTGTTAGCGTATCTTTCCAGCGAAGACTATCTGACGATGTCAGACATTGCAAAGAAGATGGGTCATTCGACCGCTGCCGCCACAGGCTTGGTTGACCGATTGGAGAATCTGGCATACGTCGAGCGATTGCACGCTGCGGAGGACCGCCGCAAGATCATGGTTCACATCACAGCCAAGGGGGTCGGACTGGTCGCCAAGATGCGCAAGGAAATTGCCAACGATCTGGTGGGCATTCTCGCCGGGATGGATGAGAACGAGGCGGAAACCGTTGAGCACACCAAGCGGGCGATCCGCGGCCGGGAGATTGGTTGAAGGGCCTCTGCCCGAGAGGTTCACAATTGGACAGTGGCCGCCAACGCTGTGCCACCTGACCTTGCGTGCTGGAGCTCTCGAAGAAACAGATCCTCGCGACCACGGGGCGATGGACGCCTAGAACAAAACGCTTCTGGCGGCAACGCGGATCAACGACTTCGATTCCACGCTCAACAAGCTAGCCAAGGACATCGATGGCCCCAGTAGAGCAACGGATTCCCAACATGCTAAAGGGGGGGCGGGGTGAGCGGCGAATTTGGAGTGCGGTGGCACGCCGCCCCGAATCGAAAGCGCGCACTGGAGTTTGGCCCGATTTCTCGGGCGCACAGATGGGTTGGTAGGATCTGGTGTGGCTGGTTGCTTGGCATGGGAGATCACCATGACACGTATCGGCATGTCTGCTCCGGTCTTTATCTATCCCCATGCAATCGTGAGTGTTCCAGGGTGCTAGTCCTTCCAGATTGAAATATCGCCGGATGAGTCTGTGCCACCGTCGGCCTTGATCTCAGCTTGCAAGAGGTACTTCGCCGCCGGATCGTACTTGGCAATCGAAAACCGGTAAACGTTGTGGACGTTTTCCACTCCCGTGTGTCCGGCCTGATCATTGCGGGCGACGACTGCATCATCACTCAGCAAGGTGACCTTGCGGAAGTCGAGGCGGTGAACACCGTGAGTGTATTGGAATTCGAAGCCGTAATCGCCTGCTCCGGTGATGCCCTTGCTAACGACCCATGATTTGGCGACCCAGTCTGGCTGGAGGTCCTGGGGCGTCCACTCGGCGATTTTCACCGGCACGGCGATGGCGGGGCCGGGAGCCCTGAATGCGATAGGTAGAGGAGCCATGGACTTCCACAGGCCTCGGGTAAAGTCCGGGATAGGCACCGGCATGCTACCCGTAGCGACGGATAGCGACGACACTTCGATGATCGAGCTCCATGCCGCAGCATCATACACGACGCTGTCCGGAGTAATGCCCTGGCGAATACAGTCAAGATGCCGCCAGTTCATCACAAAATCCATACCGCCATGGCCGCCGCCTTTGGCCCTTTCTTCCAATTTTCGCCAGAGCGGGTGGGTGAAGAGTTTGCGCATGCGGGCCAGATCCTGGTCGCCCAACCACTCGTGAGAACCGGGAGAGTCGAGTCGATATTTCCGCGGTTCGTTGATCGCCAGTCGCGCCGGGTAATCGAAGAAGGTGCCGCCTGTGCCTGATAGAGCATTGATGCGGCTGTATGGCCGCGGGCTGATGACGTCGTGCTGGATCATGATGGTGCGACCCAGCTCGGTTTTAATCGTCGAGGTGTTCATGTCGCCGCAAACATATTTTTCCTTCTCGTGTTTGCCGCCGTTCGGATGGTGTTTGTCACGCCATGTGTGCAGCCCGATTTCGGGCGAGCTCATGGAAACGAGAAACTTGAACTGATCGCCGCGGCCGATGCCCATGTATTGCGCGATGGGCCCGAGGCCGTGGGTTGGATAGAGGTTGCCGTCGTATTGCCAGTGGTAGTCACGCCGCCAATCGCCCTCGGTGCCGAGGGAAAACAACAGGCTCCGGAGGTCGTGGATATAGGCGCACTCTCCGTGGGTCAATTCGCCCAAGACCCCCTCGCGGACCATGTTGAGGATAAACAACTCGTTTTCCCCGTAGCAGCAGTTTTCCAGC
>JBAXCM010000470.1:0-3866 GCA_037141475.1 Verrucomicrobiota bacterium
GTTGCTCCCTGCGTTCTACCCGGTAATGTGCGCGCATGTGCAAGTTTAACTCAAAATTGAAATTAATTATGAATGTCAGCCGTAATAGCATTGGCCAGTGGGTCATGGCCGGACGGGGGCACGTTGTTCGCTCACCCCGTTTTATTGTCTCCTCACCCCACTTCTCGGCACTCCTGGGTGATTTCCGCGCTTTACCATGTAACGTGTGCGCCGGCGTAAATTGCAGCTAAATGTATTATCCATCCATCCATCCGATGAAGCCGTCGAAAACCGAAGATCGAAATCCGAACCTCGAACACCGAACGAAAGCGCAAATGGCATCCACTCAAATCACGCATCACGCATCACGCATCAGGCCCCCCGCATCACGCCCCCAGTTCCTACAAACTCACCGTGTTGTAAGAGGTTCCTATACGCATAATCAAAATCACGAAAGTTGCTCCCGCCCCGATTGCGCGGCGACAATGGCGCATTGAACAGCATTATCCAAAAAGAATAGTTAACAAATAAGAACTCATTGGATTATGAAAAAAACCATCCTACTCCTCATCGCTGCTGCCTTGGGGCTGGCCGCCACGCCCGGTGTTTGCGCGAACGTCACCCTCTTCAACAATATTGACCCTTCGGGAACCTACCCCTCCGACGGCGGCCAGACTGGTGCTGTTGACTACGGAAATTGGCCTGCCAGCCAGTTCACCACCGACGGGCATGCGTATAGCCTTACATCGGTTGTGCTCATGATGCAGCAGTTCGGGGCGAGCACAGCTCAGGTGGACATCTACTCCAACGTCGGCAACCACCCAGGTGTATCGGTCGGGACCCTGGTCTCGCCGGGTTCCTACGCTGACACTCCAACCCCTACCACGTTCACAGCATCATTATCTGGCGTTCCCTTGGCCGCCAACTCATCCTACTGGGTTGTGCTCCGGGCGTCTGATCAAACATCAAAACTCTATTGGTGGGAGACTTCGACTGCCACTGGCACGGGCGTCGGCTTCACATCCACATGGACGAGGAGTGCCGACTACGGCAGCACCTGGTTTGCTGACGCCCGGACCACTTATCCACAGCAGATGCAAGTGTATGCCGACGTCGTCGTCGTCGGCCCGGTCACCCGCACGGCGGCGCAGAGTGGAGCGTGGAATGACCCCGCGACGTGGGGCGGCACGGTGCCCGCCCCCGGGGACGACATCGTCATTCCTGCTGGCATCGCCGTGGCCCTCACCAACAACCCCGCGATCGGGAACCTAACGATCGCCGGCACATGCAACCTGGGCACGAACACCCTCCAGATCAGCGGCAATTTCACCAACACCGGCACCTTCACTCCCGGCACCGGCACGGTGGAGCTGACCGGCGGCTCCAATCAGGTGCTCGCCGCCAGCGCCCCCGGCGAGCTCACCTTCTACAAGCTGACCGTGAACAAGGACCCGGCCACCAACACCGTCACCGCCACCAGCAAGCTCAAGGCGACCAAGAAGCTCACCCTCACCAAGGGCAAGCTCATCAGCGCCAGCGACTACGGGGATGTGTTCATTGACACCGAAGGCACGCTGGAATTGACCAGCGACATCACGGTCAGCGGCAACTTCACCAACAACGGCAACTTCTACAACAACGACAACGGCGTCACCTTCGATGGCGGCGTGGAGCAGAACCTGTCGTTGGCTGCTACGACCTGGTTTAGCCGTCTGACGGTGACGGCCGGCACCACGCTGATTGAGACCGAGACGGGCGATTACGTCCAAGTGGCCCAACTGAGCAACCTGGGCGTCATCCGCAAGACGCAGCCCGTGCCCACGCTCTCCGACTATTACTTCGGCCTGGCCGGGAACTCCGGTGCGGGCCTGAAGCTTGACGTGACCAGCCTGGCGGGCGCGGCCCCGCTCACGGCCATCCAGGTGGACCGGGTGGACTCCAACCCGCCGAACGCCCAAGGCACGAACGTCACGGGCATCTACTGGACCATCACGGGTGTCGGCAGCTCCTTCACCGCCACCTTGATCCTGCCGCAGAACGAGCTGGCCGACCCGCAGGTGTGCCGCTACCGCAACTCCGCCTGGGATTGGGCGCGCAGCGGGTTCGACGCCACCACGGTCACGCGGACGGACCTCACCGCGTTCGGCGAGTTCGCGGTGTTCAACGATCCGAAGTTCACCGCCAGCACCACTACCACGCTGGACGCGAGCCTGAATCCCTCCACCTACGGCGTCAGCGTGACCTTCACCGCCACGGTCTCGCCCAGCGACGCCAGCGGCACGGTGACGTTCAAGGATGGCACGAGCACCCTGGGCACCGGTACGCTCAGCGGTGGCGTGGCGACATTCACCACCAATGGACTCAGCGTGGGCAGCCACAGCCTCACGGCCCAATACGCGGGTGACACCAGCTACAGTGCGAGCGTTTCCAGCGCGCTGACCCAGACCATTAACCCCGTCGGACCACCGCCCACGCCCGTGGACGGCTTGGTGCCCAACGGCCCCATCTACGCCATCGTCAGCACGGCTGATGCCACCTACCTGGGCGGCAATTTCACCAGGATCGGCCCCAGCCGACCCAATGGCGTGCCGGTGGACACGACGAGCGGCCAACCCGTGGCGGCCTTCCCCAAGGTGAACGGAACGGTGTTCTGCTGCGCGCCGGATGGCGCGGGCGGTTGGTATATCGGCGGCGACTTCACCCAGGTCGGCGCGCTCAACTGCGCTCGCCTGGCCCACATCAAGCCCGACGGCACGGTGGATGCCACTTGGATTCCGCAGGCGAACGCCACGGTTTCTGCCCTGGCGGTGTCAGGCTCGGCGGTCTATGTGGGGGGCGTTTTCACCAGCATCACCAACAGCGGCGTGGCTACCACCCGCAACTACCTCGCCGCCATCGGCACGGACGGCACGCTGGCGGCGTGGAATCCGGACCCAAACTCGCCAGTCAACGCCCTGGCGGTGTCGGGCCCGACGGTCTATGTGGGGGGACAGTTCCAGCTCTTTGGCGGCACAACCTACCGCAACTACCTCGCCGCCATCGGCACGGACGGCACGGTGGGGGCGTGGAATCCGAACGCGAACGCCACGGTCTATGCCTTGGCGGTGTCGGGTTCGACGGTCTATGCGGGGGGAATGTTCACGCAGATCGGCGGAAACAGCCGCCGTTACCTCGCGGCGATCGGCACGAGCGGCACGGGCACGGTGACGGCGTGGAATCCGAGCCCGTACAGCTATGTCTATGCCTTGGCGGTGTCGGACACGACGGTCTATGTGGGGGGAGATTTCACCTCCCTCGGCGGCATAACCACGCGCAATCGCCTGGCGGCGTTCAGCACCACGGACGGCTCGTTGGCGGCGTGGAATCCGAACGCGAACGACTCGGTCTATGCCTTGGCGGTGTCGGGCACGAATGTCTATGCGGGGGGAAGTTTCCAGACCATCGGCGGCACCCCCCGCAACGCCCTCGCGGCGATCGGCACGAACGGCACGTTGGCGGCGTGGGCTCCAAGCCCCGGCGGCATGGTTTGGGCCTTGGCGCTGTCGGGCACGACGGCCTATGTGGGGGGCCAGTTCACGACCATCGGCGGCACCACCCGCAACTACTTGGCGGCGATCAACCCGGACGGCACGTTGGGGTCGTGGAATCCGAACGCGAACAGCACGGTCAATGCCTTGGCGGTGTCGGGCTCGACGGTCTATGCGGGGGGAAGTTTCACCAGCATCACCAACAGCGGCGTCGGCTACACCCGCAATCGCCTGGCGGCGCTCAGCACCACGGACGGCACGGTGGGGCCGTGGAATCCGGACGCGAACAACCAGGTCTTAGCCTTGGCGGTGTCGGGCTCGACGGTCTATGTGGGGGGAGGGTTCACCAGCATCACCAAC
>JBAXCM010000471.1:0-3836 GCA_037141475.1 Verrucomicrobiota bacterium
GGCCGAGCACCTTGGCCATCCAAGCGCCCAGATGCGGTGCGGCGACCGTCTGAGGCGGCACGTAGCCGGTGTGCCAGTGGTATTGGTGGCGCGAATGCAGGATCGAACCGAGGTCGGGTTGCACGGCCGAACGAATCAACGTCGCCCGGTCCATCACCTTGGCGATATTTTCGAGGCCCTGGCAAATTTTGATAGAATCCACGGCGGTATTGATCGCCGGAAAGGTGGAGAGCATTTTTGCGACTGGCGCGCCTTTCACAAACGGCTGATAGGTCTTGGGATCAAAGGTATCTGGAGCCGCCATGCCACCACCCATCCACAACAGGATGCAGGCGTCGGCGGTGGCGGTCGGCTGATGAAGAGCGTCAGCGGCGGCGGCTCGGGGAGCGCGGGCCATCAAGGCGGCGATCGATGCGGCGGAGAGTTTTTTGAGGAAATCCCGGCGGGGCTGGGCAGGGTCGAGATCGATGGGTTGCATGGCGGGTGAAGGAGGTGGTGGATGAATTAACGGATGATCTGGAACTCGGGCAGCATCAGCACGCCCCACAATAAATCCTGGATGCCGCTTACTGTGGGCGTTTCGCCCAACAAAGCGACGGCGGCCTGCAGTTCGTTCGCGCCAGGTTCTCTAGCCAGCGCGGCCTGCCACAGGTAACTGACCAGCGCGCTGGAAGAG
Source organism: Verrucomicrobiota bacterium (assembly GCA_037141475.1). Classification (GTDB taxonomy): domain Bacteria; phylum Verrucomicrobiota; class Verrucomicrobiia; order Verrucomicrobiales; family Akkermansiaceae; genus Luteolibacter. Next base: position 677 of record JBAXCM010000471.1, read on the forward strand.
GCAAATTTGCGAGCCACCAGAGATTGGGCACCCTCCGCCAGACGGCTGTCGAGAATCGCCCCATTGTTGAGGTCCATCGCCTCCAAGGTCGTCAGATCAAGCGGCCGGGTGGTGACGATTTGCTCGCGGTTGGGGCGGCCCAGCGTGCGCATCAACAAATCCGATTGCAACAGGGCGGCACGCACCATGGGCGGCTTGGCTGCAGCGCCCTCGCCGCTGGACTGGCGGGTCACCGGGGCGTCAATCTTGGAGGGCGCACTGCCACAAATCTGCCAGATCGCATCGATGAGTTCCTCGGCGGTCAGTCGCTTGGGCCGCGGCCCCTGATAGACATAACGGCCCTCCTGCGGCAACTCCGTGAACGACTCAGCTTTGGATTGATAAGCCTGCGACAAACAAATCAGCCGCAGTGTTTGTTTCAGATCGTAGTGATTTTCCGTCAGATGAGAACCCATCAAATCCAACAAATCCTCGCTCCACGGTGCGGATTGCATGGCGTCAACCGGATGCACGATGCCCCGGCCCATCAACCGCTGCCAAAGCCGGTTCGTGATGGTGCGCGGGGTGCGGCCATTTTGTGGATCGGTGATGAGGGCGGCGAGTTGCTTGAGGCGCTCGGCCTTGGGGCGGGTGGCATCGACGGTTCCGAGTTCAGGGAACAACCAACCGGGGACGGCGGGTTTGCCGGTGGGTTTGTCACAGCGGACGATTTCGAGGGGTTCGTCGGAAAAGATGGCGGCCAAGCCGTAGGTTTCACTCAATTTCCAGCGATCGATGAACGAATCGTGGCAGGAGGCGCACTTGAGGTTGATACCCAGAAACGCCTGACCGACCGACTGAGCGTACTGCATTGGCGGAATTTGTCCGGCAGAGACGCTGCCGCGCCATTTAATTCCATTGGCAAAACCTTCCGTGGCTGGACTCGGTGCCACCAACTGACGCACAAACTCGTCGTAAGGCATGTTCTCGTAAAGCGCCTGATAGAGCCAGCCACTGATCTGCTTGCGCCCACCGTCAATGTAGCCAGTGCCGACGTAATCGTTGCGCAGAAGGTCGTTCCAAAAACTCAACCAGTGCTCAGCGTAGGCTGTCTTGTTCGCTAACAGAGCATCAACCACCCGAGCCCGCTTGTCCGCCGCCGGATCCGCCAGAAACGCCCGCAATTCATTGACATCCGGCAGCAGGCCGACGAGGTCGATGTGGACGCGGCGCAGAAATGCGGCGTCGTCCAAGGGGGCTGGGCTGGGCAGTTTTTTATCGGCGAGGTAATGATCGATGATGCGGTCGATCGGGTTGCTGCGATTTCCCAGGGCTGCAGGCAACACCGGTGTGCGCGGCCGCAGGGGCGGCTCGTAAGGCGGCTTTTTAAAGGCGAAGCCGGGTTCCCACTTGGCGCCTCCAAGAACCCAATCCCTGAACACACCCACTTCCTTGGCGCTGAGGGCCTGGCCTTTTGGCGGCATCCGTTCCTCCTCGTCCTCGCTGACGATCACCTTGAGGAGGAGACTTTTTTCGAGATTTGCGGCATCCAGAATCGGCCCGTTCTTAGAGCCCTTGCGAAACGATTCCTCCGTATTGAACGACAATCCGCCCTTCTGTTTCATGTCCGCATGACACTCCGCACAGCGCTGCTTGAGAATAGGCACCACGTCATGAACAAAATCCGCCGCCACCAAAGGTGTCACCAAAGGCGAAACCAGTGCCATGCCGCTAACAAGCCGACGCAAAAACACCAGCGGAAAAATCGGGTTTGATAGATTCATAATTAAAGGTCAACAGATTAAGAAAATTCACTTGGGCTTAGGACGCGCGGACTTTAAACGCCGGATTGACGCTGTGCAACTGGGTATTTTTGAGGGGTGGAGAATAATTGACAGGTGAATTTTCATGTCACGACCCAATCTGCTGGGGTTGAAAATCGCGTAAATCCAGCTTGACGGCAGCGCCGAAAAAGCAACTTTCGTCGACATCGTCCTTGATTAAGGCCCATATATATCCACATGAACGGGCACCTCTTGCGCAAACTCATTTTCCTGCGGGAGGAGCAGAACCCACAGTGGGCCAAAACCATGATCTGCTAGTCATCAAGAAGTCCGTGGACATCGCTCGCAACAAGGGACTTACCTCCCTCCCGTCCGCTGATCTCGACGACTTCCAAAATATCTATCTGAAAATCGGCCACGGCGGTGCGAAAGCCGAGCGCATAGAAACCGCGGAGCAATCCGTGCTTGCGTCTTGCATCTTGGCGTCTTGCGTCTTAACTATCGCTCCCCCATGGTCCCTTACCTCAACCGCGAACTGTCCTGGCTGGAGTTCAACCAGCGCGTGCTCAACGAAGCTCTGCGCGACGAGCTGCCTCTGTTGGAACGTTTGAAGTTTCTAGCCATCACCGCCTCCAACCTTGATGAGTTCTTCCAGGTGCGGGTAGGCGGGCTGATGCTGCTGCGCCGCAGCGGCCGCAAGGCCGCAGACGCCTCAGGAATGACTCCGTCCCGCTGCCTAGCGGCAATTCGCGAGCGGGTGCTGAAAATGAGCGCCGACGAATACGCATTGCTATCGGCAACCCTGTTGCCGGCCATGGAAGCCGCCGGCATCTGCCTGCTGCAGGCACCTGATCTAACGCCGACGCAGCTGGCGAGGGCGACCGCCACCTTTGAAGACGGCATTTTTCCGCTGCTCACGCCGCTGGCTGTGGATGCGCAAAGCCCGGTGCCGATCATTCCCGGTCTTCACATCATTGTCGCGTGCAGCCTGCTCGACCCGGAAACCCAGAGCGCCCGGCACGCCCTGATTCCGGTGCCCGACACTCTGGGTCGGCGGGTACCGATTTCCAGCATTGGCAGCGAGCACGCGTTCATGCTCATTGAAGATCTCGTGGCCATGCAGTCGGGGCGCTTCTTCCCGGGCGAAATCGTCACATCCACCACCGCCTTCCGTGTCACCCGCAATGGGGATATTGCGGTGCATGAGGAGGATGCCATCGACCTTGCCGGGGAGATGGAAGACGTCCTGAGCGCCCGGCGCTTTGCCGATACCGTGCGCCTCGAACTGCGCCGCGACGCCCCCCCGGAACTCGCCCGGCTGATCCAATCCATTGCCGCCGCCAGCCCGCAGGAAATCTATCCTTGCGACGGCCCGCCCGGCCTAGCCTCTTTCATGG
>JBAXCM010000472.1:0-3827 GCA_037141475.1 Verrucomicrobiota bacterium
CCGGGATCAATCGCCAATTCCCAGTCACTTCAATGTCGAGGTCAGGAAGTGTGAATATAGGCCGACGAGTTTTGACGACAACTCAAGAGCTGCCCAAGTGGATTTTTTGCCTTGTAGCGGCGTGTCTATGACCGCCGATGACCCTGAAGCGCCGAGAAGCCGCCTTATTTGCGATTAGGGCATCTCATGCGCAGCGACGGTCATAGACGCGCCGCCACAAGACATCTCATTCACGACGGCGGTCATTGACGCGCCGCTACAAGGCAGCGCATATCAAATCAGTGCATGCCGCCGAGGCGATGGTTCAGAGCAATTGAGCGGCGCAATGCACGCATCACCTCGATGAGGTTGCGGTGGATTTTCACGGCTTCAGCGCAATTCTTGTCAGTGATTGAATGTCGGCTCACGTAGCGTCCGATTTCCCCTTGGAGTTGGCGGATTCGGGTTTCGAGAGCGCCGAGTTCGGCACGCAGACCTGAGATTTCGCGGTTGGCCTCGCCGATGGATTTGAAGATTTCGGAGGCCTGGGTACGGCGCTCGCTCTTGAGTGCTTCGATATCCAGATCGATTTGCTCGAGTTGTTTGTCGCCGACGTCGATTTTGGCACCCACCGAGCTGCGTTCGGCCTTGAGAGCTACAAACTCGTGTTTGAGTTCGGTGAGTCGTTGTTTGACGTTTTCGAGTTGTTCGTTGCGCTCTGGTGACGACGAATGATCCTTGGTGAGAACTTCGACTTTTATTTTGAGGCCGTCATGGATGCGGCGGATGTCGCGGGCCTTTGTGACGATTTGGTCTCGTTCGCGAGCGAGGTCTTCGAGGCGCGAGATGATGACGAGGCGCTCATCATAAAGGTTCGTTTGTGGGGTCGGCGAGGCATTGAGGAGGTCGGAGCGTTCCTTGTGAATGGCATCAAGGCGCGCTTCACAGGCGTCGAGTTGGGTCTGTAAACTGTCACGATCCTTGATGAGTTTGCGCAAGTTCCAGTATTCGATGGAGAGTCGTTCGATAGAGTCAGTCTTTTCCCAGATCTCCATGCCGAGGAAGGCCTCGGCTTCGCGCAGAAGGTGCATTTCGCTGGCGGCATCACCCATGCGCTGGTTGCGCCGGAAGATGCCGAATGCTTGGGCAATGCGGGCGAGGAAGTAACGGGTGGATGTCATAGAAAGGCGGTCCTTATGGCGGCGGGGATCAGTGGGCGATGCTGCGCTGGAGAGTAGCGACCACCGAAAAATCTTCAAGGGTTGTGATGTTTCCGGTCACTTCACCGGTGCAGACGAGCTCTTTAAGGATGCGGCGCATGATCTTGCCCGAGCGGGTCTTGGGCAGGGCGGCAGCGAAGTGGATATCATCGGGTTTGGCTAGGGCACCGATCATGTGGCCGACGTGATTGCGCAGTTCTTGGCGGAGTGCTTCAGACTCGGCAAAATCCGCCTTGAGCGTGACGAACACGGCGACGGCCTGGCCTTTGATCTCGTCGGGCCTGCCGACGGCGGCGGCTTCGGCGACTGCGGGATGAGATACCAGAGCGCTTTCAATCTCGGCGGTTCCGAGGCGATGGCCGGAGACGTTGAGCACGTCGTCGAGGCGGCCAATGATCCAAAAATTCCCGTGTTCGTCGCGTCGGGCCCCGTCGCCAGTCGTGTAAAGCCCCGGAAAATCCGACCAGTAGGTTTTTTTAAATCGCTCCGGATCGTTGTAGATCGAGCGGGTCATGGCCGGCCATGGTTTGCGGATGACGAGGCGGCCGTCCTGGTTAGGGGCGCATTCATGACCGCTGTCATCGAGGATGGCGGCGTCGATGCCGAAAAATGGCAGTGTCGCGGTGCCGGGGATACATGGGGTGGCCCCCGGAAGCGGCGAAATGAGGATGGCACCCGTTTCCGTCTGCCACCAGGTATCGACAATTGGGCAATTGCCGCCGCCGATATGCTGGTGGTACCACGTCCACGCTTCCGGATTGATCGGCTCGCCGACCGAGCCGAGCAGGCGCAGCGACGACAGGTCGTGGGCCGCGGGGAAGTCGTTGCCTGCTTTGATGAAAGCGCGGATGGCGGTGGGGGCGGTGTAGAAGATACTCACACCGTATGCTTCTATCATTTTCCAGAAGCGGCCGAAATCGGGGTGATTCGGTGCCCCCTCGTACATCACCTGGGTGGCGCCATTGGCCAGTGGGCCGTAAACGATGTACGAGTGGCCGGTGATCCAACCGACGTCGGCGGTGCACCAGAAGACGTCTTCTTCGCGCAGGTCAAAGATGTACTTGCAGGTGGCGTGGGTCCCAGTGAGGTAGCCGCCGGACGTGTGGAGGATGCCCTTGGGTTTGCCCGTCGAACCAGACGTGTAAAGAATAAAGAGGGGATGCTCAGAATCAAATGCCTTGGCCGTGTGCTTCGCCGAAACCTTGGCGACTTCGTCGTGCCACCAAACGTCGGTTTCCGAATTCATCGCCACCTCGTTGCCGCAGCGCTTCAACACGATGACCCGCTTGATTTTGCGGTATTTGGCCACGGCTTCATCGACAGCGGGCTTGAGGGCGACGACCTTGCCACGGCGCCATCCGCCATCTGCAGTGAGGATGGCCACCGCCCCGGAATCTTCCAACCGGTCATAGATGGCTTCGCTGGAAAATCCGCCAAACACCACCGAGTGAACGGCACCGATGCGGGCACAGGCCAGCATGGCGACCACCGCCTCCGGGACCATTGGCATGTAGATGATCACACGCTCGCCAGCCATGATGCCGTTGGCTTCCAGAACATTGGCAAAACGACAAACGTCTCTGTGGAGCTGACCATAGGTGATGACGCGCTGGTCGCCGGGTTCGCCCTCCCAAATAATGGCGGCTTTGTTCTTGCGAGGGCCGACAGCATGGCGATCAACGCAATTTTCGCAAACATTGAGTTTGCCGCCCTCGAACCATTTGGCAAAGGGCATTTGCCAATCAAGCACCTTGGTCCACGGTTTGTGCCAGAGCAATTCTTCGGCCTCAGCAGCCCAAAACGCCTCTGGGTTGGCGATCGATTCTTGATAGAGCGTGCGATAAGCCTCCAGCGATGAGATGCGTGCCTTGGCTGCGAAATCAGCCGGTGGCTGGTAAATGGAGGTGGAGCCTTGGGTGGTGGCTTCTTGGGCGACTTGTGAGTGGCTCATGGGGGTTTCTGATTGAGGCAAGGGGTTCGCTGAAATTGACGGAAGCCGGACCCTAGTGGCTGATCCTCCAGATGGCAAGCGGCCTAGTGGAATCAACGCGCCTTTTTTCGCCCAACTGGTGCGGTTAGGGGCGAGGCCCGACGCCTGGCTCGGGCTCCAGGCAAGACGCCCGGTTCACTTTTGGTCCCGGCGCGGGCATCCTTCCCGCCGACCGTCCTTCGTTCCTTGCTCGCATCCCCCCTGCGCGCCGAAGCAGACGGAATGGCCCGCTTCTTGGTCGGCGTGGACTCTCCCAATAGCATGGCCACTTCCGGTGGCGTGAGCAAGGCCCAGTGGCCAGGCTCCAGATCACCGAGCCACAATTGACCGATGCGCACCCGCAGCAGCTTGGTAACGGTGTAGCCCATCGTCTCGAACATCAGGCGGATCTGGCGTTTGGCACCATGGTCGAGCACCACCTTGATTCGGCGGGCCGAGAGGCGCTCGATCGCCTTGGCGCGCAACTTGCCACCTTCGGTATAAACCCCTTCAAGAAACTGGTCGAGGTGGGCATTTTCAAACGACTGGTTGGCGGTGACGAGGTACTCTTTTTCGACTGATTTAGACGGGTGCATCAGGCGTTGTGAGAGGTCGCCGTCGTTGGTCAGGATGAGCAGGCCTTCTGAATCACGGTCGAG
>JBAXCM010000473.1:0-3822 GCA_037141475.1 Verrucomicrobiota bacterium
GATCCACCCAGACGTGATCCGGCGCGACACATGTCTGGCCGGCATTCATGAATTTCCCCCACACGATGCGCCGGGCGGTGGTTGCCACGGGGGCATCATGGCTAACAATACACGGGCATTTGCCGCCAAGTTCCAGCGTTACGGGTGTCAGGTGCCGGGCGGCCGCCGCCATCACGTCACGCCCGGCCGCCGTGCCGCCGGTGAAAAAAATGCTGTCGAAATTTTCCCTCAGCAACGCTTCGGAGGTCTCACGCTCGCCCCGGATGATGGTTAGATAGTCCTCCGGATAGCCAACGCGGATCATTTGCTCCAAAACCTCCGCCGTTTGCGGCGCGAATTCAGAGGGTTTGAGGATAGTGCAGTTGCCCGCCGCGATCGCTCCCACCAGTGGCGACAGGAGCAGTTGTAGCGGGTAATTCCACGGACCGATGATCAAGGCCAGGCCATAGGGTTCCGGATGGATATGACTGCGGGCGGGCCATCCCAGCATCGGCGAGCGGCGGCGCTCCGGCTTCATCCAAGACGAAAGATGCCGCAGCGCGTGGCGGATCTCGCCACGCACGAATCCGATCTCCGAAGCGTATCCCTGGTGCGGACTTTTCCGTAAATCCGCGTGCAACGCCGTCAGTAATTTTGTCTCGTGGGAGGCTAACAATCCAGCCAACTTCAAAAGCTGTGCACGCCGGAACTCTGGCGCGCGGGTCGCGCCGGATTGGAAAAACTCCCTCTGCCGCGCAATGATTGCCTCGAAATTCATTTTGTCTTTATACTATCCTGCCGTTGGGTTACTCTCCAGTCAACTCATGATTGCTAAAACCGTCATCGTCATCGGCTCCGGCCTCGGGGGATTGTCTGCGGCCATCTCGCTGGCGCAGCTAGGATATCTGGTCACGATCCATGAGAAAAACCCGCAGATCGGCGGTAAACTCAACGTACTCAAAGCACAGGGTTATACCTTCGACCTCGGCCCATCCATTCTCACCCTGCCTCACATCTTCGAGCGCCTGTTCGCACGCTCCGGCCGCAACATGAGCGACTATATCCCGATCCGCAAGGTGCGTCCCCATTGGCGCAACTTTTTCGAGGATGGCAAGGTGGTGGACCTGGATCCAGATCCGGAGCGGATGGCCGCGCAAGCCCGCAAGGTGGGCGAAGACCCGGCAAACGTGCGGCGTTTCCTCAAGTATTCAGCCGACCTCTACGACTTGGTCAACGCCGGCTATTTCGAACAGGGACTCGACAATGCGGCGGCCTTCAGAAAGTTTTACGGCCTGGCAAATTTCCTCAAGTTCGACTTGTTTCGGACCATGCATGGGGGGGTGAGTCGCTATCTGAAGACTCGCCACATGCAGGACATTTTTGATTACTTCATCAAATATGTCGGTTCCTCCCCCTACCATGCGCCGGCGTTCATGAACTGCATGGCCACCATCCAGTTCCGCTATGACCTGTGGTATGTGGATGGCGGACTCTATCATATTGCCCTAGGCTTGCAGCGCCTGATGGACGAACTCGGCGTAAAGGTCTGCCTCAACAGCGAAGTCGTGGAGGTAACCAAGCAGGACGGGAGCGTCACCGGCATCGTGACCAAGGATGGCAGTCGCCATGGCGCAGATATCATCGTCTCCAACATGGAAGTTATCCCGGCCTATGCCAGCCTGTTGCATGAGGATGAGAAGTTGATGAAAGGACTCGAGAAGTTCGAGCCAAGCTGTTCCGGTCTGGTGCTTGAACTCGGATTGAACCGCACCTATCCCCAACTCGCCCATCACAACTTCTTTTACTCCGATCACCAGCGTGAGCATTTCCGCACGGTCTTCCGCAAACGCTTGCTCCCGCCCGATCCCACGATCTATCTGGTTGCCGCCTCCCGGACGGACCCCACCGTGGCCCCCGAGGGCTGCGATGGACTAAAGATCCTGCCTCACATCCCGCACATCGATGCGGATCATCCTCTCACCCGCGACGATTACATGGCCTTCAAGGATCGGGTGCTCGACAAGCTCGAACGCATGGGGCTGACGGACCTGCGCAAGCACGTGGTCTTCGAACATTGCTGGACCCCGCTGGATATCCGGGAACAGTATTATTCTAACAAAGGATCGATCTACGGAGTTGTCAGTGATCGCTTCAAAAACCTCGCGTTTAAGGCACCGAAACAAAGCACCAAATACCCTAACCTCTTCTTTGTCGGAGGATCGGTCAATCCCGGCGGAGGAATGCCAATGGTGGTGCTATGCGGCCAAAACGTCGCCAAAGCCGTGGCAACATGGGACCGCCAATGATCTGGGTCTTCATGGCCATGTGGACGAGTGGATGGGTCCTCGCCGCGCGTTTCCGCCGCCGGAGCCTCACTCAAGGTGCCTATCCCCCGATGGACACCAGCATCATCATCCCGGCACGCAACGAGGCGCACAATCTCCCGCGGCTCTTGCAATCCCTTGCCAGCCAAGCGGTAAAGCCTAGGGAAATCTTGGTGGTGGACGACGCCTCTAGCGACAATTCCGGCGCAATCGCCCGTGAGATGGGAGCCACGGTAATCACCCCACCGCCGCTGCCCGAGGGCTGGCGCGGCAAAACCTGGGCCTGCCATCAGGGAGCGCAGGCAGCACACGGCGAGCGTTTGTTATTCATGGATGCGGATACTTGGTTGGAACCGGAGGGCCTCCACCGCTTGCTCTCGATCCCACATGACGGCGCGCTTTCCGTTGTGCCCTATCACGCGGTGAAAAAAGCCTACGAGGATCTCTCGTTGTTCTTCAACCTGTGCATGACCGTCGCCACCGTGCCCCGAGGCTTGGCCGGACAGGTCTTGCTAGTTAGTCGGCGCCACTATCAGGAGGTGGGCGGCCATGCGGCGGTGCGCGGTCACATTCTAGAGAATTTCCGTCTTGCGGAGCACTTCCGGGTCGCGGGCATCCCGCTGCGAAGTCTAACAGGAAAAGGGCTGGTGGCGTTCCGGATGTATCCGGCGGGAATGCGGGAATTGGTGGCTGGCTGGACCAAGGGATTTGCGGCAGGCGCGGGTGGCACACCCATCGGCACCCTGATGTGGATCATCGCTTGGATGAGCGGCCTGCTGCTGGCGCCCCGGGCGGCTTTTCTAACGGGTGACTGGCTCCTGTGGGGACCCGCCTGCGTGTTGTGCTCGCTGCAGGTCGCCTGGATCGGCAGAAGACTGGGGGACTTCGGTTGGCTGCTGCTGATGCTCTATCCGGTGCCTCTGCTATTTTTCTTCGCAGTGTTCGGGTGGTCAGTCATCAGATCAGGAAAAAAGGTGACATGGAAAGGCCGGGTGATCCATGCTGATTAATCTTTCGATGATGTGGATCGTGATCCTCAACGTTACGCTCTGGCCTGTCATCCAGATGGCACTGGCATGGGGATTCATTCGCATGCCCGGGGCATGGTTTGGAGCGCCGGTCCGAGGATTTGATTTCGAAACCCGCGGATTCCACGAGCGATGGTTCGGCGTGAAGCGCTGGAAGGACCGGCTTCCTGATGGAGCCCGTTGGATGGGTGGTGGGTTTTCCAAGAAGGAATTGGCCGGCGAGGATCACGTATATCTGGAGGAATTCATCCGGGAAACCCGGCGGGGTGAGTTATGCCATGGTTGCGCGTTGTTGTTTGTTCCAGTTTTCTGCCTATGGAACCCGTGGTGGGGGGATCTGGTGATTCTCGCCTATGCCATCATTGCCAATCTGCCTTGTATTATCGTCCAACGATACAACCGCATCCGCTTGCACCGCCTACTGGCCCGCTTGAAAGCCACCCCATCCCATGAATGACGTTCACAAGTCCTTGATTTTGGTGACCGGAGCC
>JBAXCM010000474.1:0-3797 GCA_037141475.1 Verrucomicrobiota bacterium
GTCTGTGGTGAGACCCTGGCGCTCACGCCGCACATGGGCTGGAACAGTTGGTATGTGTGGGAGAACCACGTCACGGATAAAATCATGCGCGACGCCGCCGACGCGATGGTCAGCAGCGGCATGATCAATCATGGCTACCAATACGTGAACATTGACGACTGCTGGGCCGTCAAGCCCGGTGCCACCGACCCCAGCCTCGGCGGCGAACCCCGCGATTCGCAGGGAATGGTCAATGCCAACCAGCGCTTCCCAAACATGAAGGCCCTGACAGACTACATCCACTCCAAGGGTCTCAAAGCCGGCATTTACACCTCCCCGGGTCCGCTCACTTGCGCCGGCCACGTCGGCGCCTATCAACACGAAGCGCTCGACGCCCGGCGCTTTGCCGATTGGGGCTACGATTTTCTTAAATACGATTGGTGTTCTTACGGCAACATCGCCAAAAACCCGAATCGCGCCGAATTGCAAAAGCCTTATCTTCTGATTGGTGACAGCCTGCGTCGCCAGGACCGTGATCTGGTGTTGAACCTTTGCCAATACGGCATGGGGGATGTTTGGGAATGGGGCAGGGAAGTAGGCGGCCACAGTTGGCGCACAGCAGGTGATCTTGGCGGCTCTTTCAATGGCATTCCAGGAGCCCTCTTCCGGGACGGCTTCGATGTCTATGCCCGCAACGAACTTCACCGGTTCGGAGGCCCGGGCGGTTGGAATGATCCCGACTACTTGCTGCTCGGCTATCTGAGCAACTGGAAAGGTCAGACCGCGCCGACGCCCCTCACGCCGAATGAGCAATACACTCACGTCTCGCTTTGGTGCCTGCTCACCGTCCCCCTGATTTTCAGCGGTGACATCACCCGCCTCGATGATTTCACTTTGAGCCTCCTTACTAACGACGAGGTCATTGAGGTGGACCAGGATCCGCTCGGCAAGCCCGGACGCCGTGTGGCCAAAGACGGTGATCTGGAAGTTTGGGCCAAAGATATGGAAGACGGAACCAAAGCTGTCGGCTTGTTCAATCGCGGCGAATCCGAAGCGATCGTCACCGCCAGATGGTCGGACCTTGGCCTTGCCCACAATCAAATTGTGCGCGACCTGTGGCGGCAACAGGATACCGGTGTTGCCAAAGGCGAGTTGAAGGCCAGCGTGCCGCGTCACGGCGTCCTCTTGGTTCGCTTGAGGCCAAAGTAGGCTCCTGCGCCCACCCGGACGGTGCCCGCACCCAAGTTTCAGGACGGCCAAGCCACCGCTAAACCGCTCTGATTCTGGGAATTGGTTGTTACTTACGGCAAACCGAATTGGAAGACGCGGTAGAACCTTTCAGGAACGGTGAACGGCAAGGCCGCTGTGGCGGGGGGGCCGCTATCAGTCCAGCTTGAGGTTGTGCCTGTGGCGAGGACTTCCCCGGTTGGAGAGGCGAGCCATGTGGCAAGGTTAGGTGAGTATTCGACTTGATAGCACCTGCCGGTCGAGGTATTCCACGTCAGACCAAAGGCGCCCTGAACGGGCAGGGCCTGCAAGTCAGGCGTCACAAAGGTTAGAGGAACGAAGCCCGCCCTCTGCAACCCGCGCTGGACCGCCTGGTTTTGCATAAAAAGCCGCCAAACCTTCTGCGTGCGATAGTTCTCGATCATGATGACGATGGGGCCCTGGTCAATTCCCAACTCATCGGTGTCGTACCACCCAGCGGTGATGTTAAACGCATCGCGAAAACCATAGGCGGTCCAAATACGCGGGCGGAAGCGGCTATAAAAGGCGCGCAAAGTCGGCAACGAGTATTCGGGGGTGAAGGGCATGGAGCCGCCGGCCGCCGTCGGGGCAATCGTGCCATCATCGGCTCCGCTTGGCGGGATGCCATGGACGGCGTAGCCCGTTGGCCCGTCACAGGCCGTCAATCCCCAGATGGTGCTGCTGTAGCCCGAAAAGCCACCCGGGTTGAGAACAGCGTATTGCACCTGGGCCAGGGCCGCGCGCCGCGAGTTCTCGAAGTAGGTGCTGTTGTGACTGTTCATGTAACTATCCGCAATATGGCGGAAGTCGATCCAGCAGTGGGAGTATTGGTGTCCGAACAAAGGTGAAAACGGGACGAATGTTTGGCCATAATAGGTGCCCCAAGTGTATCCGCTGGTCCACCGGCTCCAGGCGGTAGCGGGCAAGGGATTGGTCGCAGTGCCCAAGCCGAGGCAGTAGAGGAGCATCGCTTCGTTATAGCCAATCCAATTGCCTGAGATGAAACCCGAGGTGGGGTGCCAGCCCATTGAGACCGCGTCGGTCCCTTGCGCCATCCAGGTCCAGTCCACTCGGTTGAAGATGGTGTCCGCCATCGCCCGAATCAACGTTTCGTCCGCGCTGGCCCCGTTGAAATACTGTTTCGCATAAAGAACCCCCGCCAGCAACAAGACCGTGTCGATCGAAGACAGCTCCGCGCCAGATCGCAAGGCACTGTTCATATCCAGGAAATGGTAAAACCAGCCCTTATATCCGATGATGCCTGTGCTGCCGGAACCTTGAGGCCCACTGAGGAAGGTGTTCAACGTGGTCCGCACCCGCGCCACGGCCTGAGACCGCGTGATCCAGCCATGGTCAACGCCAATGCCGATGGCCGTCAGCCCAAAACCCACCGCTGCGATACTGCAAGCCGAGCCGGTCGCGCTCCGATCCGGTACCAGGCCATTGGCCGGATTGGCCCCATACCAGAAGTAATCGAAGCTGGTCTCCTGCACATACTCAAGGAATTCGTCGTCGCTCGCAAACGGATGCGGCAGCGCGCCAAGCACCGCGGTGGGGAGACTCTCCTGCGAACTGGCGTCCACCGCCGTCACGTAATAGAAGTTGGTTTGCCCATTGATGACCTTGCTGTTGAGATCGCAGAAGCCGGGTGCGGTCAGCAAGCTGGAGTTCTGCAGCGAGAAGGGGCCGCCGACGCCGGTCGTCGAGCGGTACACGCGATAGCCTGCCAGGGTCGCATCCGTATTCCTGTCCCAATGCAGAACAACGCTCTGATCGCCCGTTCGGCTTACCAAACCGACCGGCGCTGGAATTGCGAACCCGATCTGAAAGGCAGCCGACAGGAAGAGAAGCTGGAAAATCAGAGTGCGTTTCATGGCCGCTCATTGCTGAACTGCAGCGAATATACCACTCGTGACGAGACCAATGCAAAAGGAAATATTGACGAGCTTGCCTCGCGTGCCATATTAACCGTGCAACCCATAACTCATGTGGAACCGGAAACGGAATGTTGCACAGCCGATTAACTAATCTGACCATAAAATGCCATGAACATCCTGCCGCGCATCTATTCTTTCTCTCGAAATTCGGACAACAGCATCTGCTTCAAGGCCGTGAGGCCCGCGATGTTTGCCGTAGTCGCAGCCATCCTGCTCGCCGCCGATCCGGCGCAAGCCAGCAATCTCCTGGTTAATTCAGGTTTTGAGACACCACCTGTTAATGCACAGGTCGTTGCCTCGGGCTGGACGTATTTTGCGCCGCCGACGCTCAACCCTAGTGTTCATAATTATTGGGTGGCTGGCCCGGATTATGGAGCTCCCGCGCTTTTTGGAAGTTTCTTTTGGAAGCAGTGGGGTGCCCTCTATGCCGCTCCGCCTACAAACAACGTGGCGGGCATATACCAAACCTTTAGCAGCGCTCCTGGAGCGACCTATCAGGCCAGCGGATGGTTTTACTCAAATAGCCATGACGCTGGCGGATTGGGCGCGGATTGCGTTACCTGGATTGAAGTCGCTTTCCTCGGTGCGAGCAGTAATGTTCTGGCCCTTTACAAGTCGCCTAGTTTCTCCGCC
>JBAXCM010000475.1:0-3783 GCA_037141475.1 Verrucomicrobiota bacterium
TGGCCGAAGCGTGAGCCGCCATTTGCCCGACCCCAGCACCCTCCAAGCGCAACTGCTGGGCGCGGCCGGAGTGACCCTACCCAAGAACCTCCCCGCCGCGGGTCCCGATGTAGTCACGCGGGTGAAAATTCAAGACCGCCGCAAAACGAGCAAACCCCCAGATTTCAAAAGGAAAACCGGGATGATCGAGTGTCGGCAAAGTCTGGAAGTTCCGTTCGGAGTCACTTGGGCTCTCGTCAGAGGCTAGGTGAGCTGTGGCGACTCTGCAGTCTAGCGCTGGCATTGCGGGCACCAGTAGGTGGCGCGCTGGCCTAACACCGCATGCCGAATTGTTCCGCCGCAGGCACCGCAGGGCTGGCCTTGGCGGCCATAGACGAGGAGTCTTTGGCTGAAGTATCCCGGTGTTCCGTCGGAGTGGAGGAAATCCCGCAGGGTGGTGCCGCCGGCAGCGATCGCGTCGGTTAGGACAGTGCGGATGGCCTGCACCAGTTTTTCCAGGCGTGCCGGCGACACGCGCTGCGCCGCAGTGTGCGGTCGGATGCCAGCCTGGAACAAGGCTTCGGAGGCATAGATATTGCCAACTCCGACCACTACATGGCCGTCCATGATGACGAGTTTGATTGCCGCGGCGCGGTTTGCGCAGCGGCCCCTTAGATAATCTGCGGTGAAGCCTGCTTCCAACGGCTCCGGGCCGAGATCCCGCAATAAAGGATGGGCTAACGCTCCGCCTTCCGGTAGATGAAGCACCAACCCAAATCGTCTCGGGTCATGAAAGCGCAATTGTAGCCGCCGACCCAGCGTGACAGCCAGATGATCGTGCTTTTTCCAATCCTCCTCGGGTGGGACGAGTCGCAGGTTGCCACTCATCCCCAGATGGATCAGCACGCATGAGCCATCTGCGATATCCAGCAAAATGTACTTGGCGCGGCGCCGCACACCGGTGATTCGCTGCCCGGTGATTTCATCGAGGCTCGTCGGAACAGGCTGCCGTAAGTCCCCGCGCCGCACGATCACCTCACTCACGCGAGCTCCAGTCACGTGATTTTCTATCCCCCGACAGGTGGTTTCCACTTCCGGCAGTTCGGGCATGGCAATTGGTAGGTAAAGGCGGGGTTGGCCGCCGCGTGTGTGATGGGTACTTGATGCAATAAGCAAAAGCGGCCTCAAACTCGATTTGAGGCCGCTTGCAAGGGATCCGTGCTTGCGTTGAAACTACTTTCAGAATCCGCCGAAGCTCATGTAGTCATCGTAATCGAGCCATTCAAACCAAGTTGCAAGGTCATCGCGTTCGGCACCGCCGGCTTGTTGAATGGCGGCACTGATGTAGTTGCGGCTGCCGTTGTCGCCGGGTGCGGAGTTTTCGCGAAAGCGGCTCCAGGCCTCAATCTCGTGGTCCTCACGTTGGATCGGCGCGTTGGCTTGAATCCAAGTGAGCAGGGCACCGTCGCCCAGACCTTTGGCGACCTCGGCCTTGAGCGCCTCGGGATCGATGCCGGTGAAGGCAAAGAAGCGCTGGTCAAGCGGGCAGGCGTAGTGGTATTCGCCGTTCTTTTCGTTGAGGAACGCGCGGCATTTGTCAAGAATGCGCGGCAGGATCACAAAGCCGCCGAGGCGGGTGCGGGCGCTGCGCGGCGGGCGTTGGGTGAGGTCTAGGTAGGTCATAGGGGCGCAACTTGGCGCGAAATCCAGAAATTACAAGCGGTATGTCCTCTTCTTGTGAGATGCCGTGAAATCCCTCAATATTCGCAGGCACGGATATTTTCCAGACCTTCCAGCATGTGGGCTCGGGGGCAACCGTAGTTGAAGCGAAACCAACCGGGCCAACCGAACGCCTTGCCATCAGATAAAAACAGACCGGCGCGGCTTTCAAAATGCTCGGCCGGGTTGTCCACGCCCAGACGGCGGGTATCGTGATGAACATTGAGAAAGGGTGGATAGACCGGGGCTCACTCCAGTCAGACGCCTTACCATCGTTGAGCCACACACGCACTTTCCAGTGGCAATACATTCGCGATTCAAGAGGCTTGCCCTGAGGCTCAGTGCTTGCCGACCTCAATGAATTTCACCAACTCACTGCGGGCTTTTGCCAGATCGGGCGGATTGAGATAGAACATGTGACCACCATCAAATCTGGCAGTTAGAATATTGGCACGGGTGGATGCTGGCATGTCCAGCAAGTGGCGCAACGAATAAGCGACGCCTTCCGGCGGTGTCGCGAGGTCGGTGTAGCCGCCCATGACCAGCACCCGTAGATAGGGATTATCGCGCATGGCGTTGCCGAGGCGACCGCTGACGTTGACGATGGAATTGTTAGCATCCCAGCGCCATGGGTTGACCTTGCCGGTGAGCACTTCATACGGGCGGTCTTCCTTGTAGCCCAGATCGCGGCCGAGGTAGTCGAGCATGGCGGTGGCGAAGGCTCCGTACGCCAGTTCGTAGGATGGATCGCAATCGGGAGCCTGCGCGGCCTGGTCGGCTGTATCCCAGGCGGCGCGGGCGTCAAATCGGCCGATCACCTTGCCTTCCTTGCGCAGCAATTCAGCACGGAAAAACGTCGAATCCAGCCGCAAATTGTGAGTCAGCCAGATAGCTGGATCGATGCCGGTGAAGTGGGCCAGTTTGATGGCGAGGGCGTCGCGGGATTTGCCATCCAAGGCATTGCCTTTGAGCAGGGCTGTGGCGTACTCGCCGAAGGCAAACTCACGGCACTCGCGGACTAGGGCGTCGCGATCGCCAGCGATTTTGTGGTGAAAATGGGCGACGCCGGTGAACGATGGCAGGTATACCAGAAAACCAAGGTCGCTGCCAGGGGACGTTTGAAGGGTGGAAAAATCCAGCAATGTGGAGAGCAGCACCACGCCATTGAGACTCATGCCGAAACGCGATTGCAGGTAGCTCGCCAAGCCGGCAGCACGCACACCGCCATAAGACTCGCCTAACAAGTATTTGGGGGCAGACCAGCGTTCGTGCTCGGTGATCCAGCGGCGGATGAAGTCGCCGACGGATTCGACGTCCTCGTTCAAGCCGTGGAAATCTTCCGGCTTGTTGTCTTTTTCGACGCGGCTATAGCCCGTTGAAACGGGGTCGATGAACACTAGATCGCACACGTCAAGGATGCTCAGCGGGTTATCCACCACGTGAGCAGGCGGGGAGGGGGCTTGGGTGCCCTCACCGGGCATCTCGACGCGCTTGGGCCCGAGAGCGCCGAGGTGCAGCCAAACGGCTGATGAGCCCGGGCCGCCATTGAAGGCAAAGAGCACCGGGCGGTTGGCTGGATCCGGCACGTCGCTGCGTTCGTAGGTGATGTGGAAGATGGAAGCCCGAGGCTTGCCGTCATCTTGGTCGAGGCGGATTTTGGCGACTGTGACTTTGTAGGGGATCTTTTTTCCGGCTATTAAAACCGAGGATTCGTGAACCCGGAGGCTCGCGCCCTTGTCTGCCGCCGGTTCCGCTTTAGCGGCTTCTGCAGGCTTGTCGCCATCAGCAGCGACCGCTGCAGCTAATCCGAGACTCAATATAAGGGGGGAAATGAAGCGCATGGCGGGCATGATAGCTGCCTTGCCAGCCTTGTCGAGTCGCTGCAAACGTCTGCTTTTTGGCGATTGGGGAGGTCATATCTGGCGGGCCGCAGGGCGGCGACAAGAATGCGCTGGCTGGTCTGGTGCGCAAGACTGTCTTGTTGTTTCTGTTGCATGCTCCCGTGACTTCCACCTGTTGATTTTCCGCCCGGTTTGGCAGCAGTTCAAAGCCGCTGGCGGCAAACTCGTCGGCATACTTCTTGCG
>JBAXCM010000476.1:0-3776 GCA_037141475.1 Verrucomicrobiota bacterium
CCAGCTCAATGGTTAGGCCCTGATCCCACTGAGTATCCGGAGTTTTGTCGGGGCCGTTGCTGATGAGGCGGAAATGCTTGGAATCGAGAATCTCATAGCGAATCGGGCTGCCCCAGGGGTCGTTGCCGAGCCCGGTGGATAGATCAGCCTCGGGTGGCAGCTTGCCGTTCTGGCTATTGATCATGGCCTCGATCCGGGTGGCAGCGGCCTCATACGCGGGTTGCCCCGGAATGGTGAGTTTGGGGCTGGCGTCATTTTTGTACTCGATGACGAAATCATCCTCTGTGCCGGATTTGCCGTCGTAACCGGGCAGCACGAGTGTGTGAGGGGCATCGCGTGAATTGGCTGGTAGTGCGGCGTTGGCGACCTCTGCCTGTTGGAGGGCGGCGCTGGGGATTTGGATGAGGTTGGCGGTGGTGGATGTGAACATATTGCCGAGCCACACCGAGAGGAGGAATAGCGACATGATCATCGATTTCATGTTTTTTGGAGCCTGGGTGTAGGCAAATTCCAAGCCGACGATAGAGACCATGATTTCTGCGGCGGTGACGATGATGAAGCCGAGCAGTTGCCAGCCGATGGAAGGTGACAGGCCGCGATCGATCCACGATTGCACCAGCGCGGTGAGGGCATACGACAAAGTAACCAGAAACAAGCCGATGCCAATTTTGCGCAGCGGCGTGACCCGGAAAAACCGCTTCATGAATGGATAGACGACAAACGTAAACAGGGGGATGAAAATGAGAATGAGGAACGGGTTGATTGCCTGGATCTGGCTGGCCAGCCAGGTGACGCCGAGGAACCTGCAATTCATCTGTCCGGCCTGGAATACCCAGGACGAGGACGTTTGGTCGTAGAGCGACCAGAAGACGGCGAAAAACAAAAACAGAGGGATTAATTTGGCCAAGGCAACCATCCCCTCGCGGGACCCCAGCTCGGCGAAAAACTTTTTATGACCGGCGGGTGGGATATGAGCGAACTTGTGGCGGCCCATCCAAAACAAGAGTGTGGCGATGGCCATCAGGACGCCTGGCACGCCGAACGCCCAGTGCGGGCCGTACCACTCGAGCAGCCAGGGCGTGAGCAGGGTGGAAAAGACCGAGCCGAAGTTGATAGAAAAGTAGAACCAATTGTAGACCTTGGTGAGCAGGTGCTGGTTGGACGGGCCGAACTGGTCGCCGACGTTGGATGAGACGCAGGGTTTGATGCCGCCTGAACCAATGCAAATGAGCAGCAGCCCGGCAAACAGCCAGTTCGACGAGTGGCCGTGGGTGCCCATCAGCGCCAGCGCCGCGTGGCCCCCGCAATACACCAGGCTGAGCGCCAAAATCGTCCGGTATTTCCCTAGAAAAATGTCACTGAGGAGAGCACCGAACAAGGGCGTGAAATACACCCAGGCGGCAAACTTGTGGAAGAGTTCGACGGCCTCGGCCTCCGGCATCGGGGTGCCACCGGCCCCATCCATCAGGTAGAGGTACTTGACCATGAAGAAGCCCAGGATTGTGCGCATGCCGTAGAACGAGAAGCGTTCGGCGGCTTCGTTGCCAATGATCCAGGGGATGCCCGGGGGCATGTGCTCGGTGTCGATGGCGGTGCTGCGGCGTGACATGGGGGGATGGGTGTTGGAGAATCGTCAACTTTGGTTTCCAGCTTACGGCGAGGCGGATGCTGGGCAATTGCCGTGGAATATCAACCGCCATCTTTGCGGATGGGGCAGCTCATCGCAAAAAAAATGCTGGCTCAGAGAGGCGATGTTGTCTCGCTATGGGATCCAGCCGCAGACTTGGCTGCCCTTTACCAGCAGATAGCCCACGGCTCCGGCCGCCGGCAGGGTGAGGACCCAGGCCCAGATGATGCGTTCGACCAGTGAGAACTTGAGGGCATTGAAGCGTCTGGCGCAGCCCACGCCCATAATTGAGGTGGTAATGCTGTGGGTGGTGGAAACCGTCATGCCGAAGTAACCGGTGGCAGCCAACAAGGTGGCGGCGGTGGTTTCTGCGGCGAACCCGTGAACCGGTTGGAGTTTGACGAGTTTGTGGCCGAGGGTTTTGATGATGCGCCAGCCACCGGCGGCGGTGCCGGCAGCCATGGTCAGTGAGCAGAGGACTTTGATCCAAATGGGCACGTCGGGTGAGAGGTCGTGGACTTTGCCGGCGGCGACCACCAGGGGATTTTTGCCGGCGGCATCGGCTGTCTTCATCTCCTTGGTGAGGGTTTTCTGCCAGTCGGTGTGCTTGCCAGCCGTCAGCGGTCCAACCACCGGCAACTTCGGAAACCACCGCGACTTTTCCACCTCCAAAATCGCCTCGTGGGCCGCATAGGCCAGCGCCGCGCTGAGTCTCGCCTCGTCCGTTGACTCGGTTGAGGCATAGGCCTTGCCCGCCAGCGTGAGAAACGCCTCCTTGAACTCACCGGGTGCCAGGCGCGTGCCTTCGCTTTCCAAGATTTTCGCCGCTGCCAGCCGTTCCGCAGCGGTGGCCTGCGGTTTTTGCAGCTGTTTGATACTGGACTCGGCTATTTCAGACTTGTCCATGCGAAGAAATCCGAGCCAATTCGGCAGGGTGGCAAACGTCCCGGTGGCGGTCGCGGTGACCAGCGCCAGAGTGATCACGCCCATCGTCTTCTGAGCGTCCGCCAGCCCGTGGGCAAATCCCATGTAACTGGCACTCAGAATTTGCGCCTTGCCGAAAAACCGGTTCACAAACCGCGGCTTGGCACTGCGCAGCAACGCGTAGAGCAAGCCCATGATGAGCCAGCCTCCAATAAACCCGATAATCGGCGAACCGATCATCGGAACGAGCACCTTGTGCAGCACCCCTTCCATCACCACTTTGCCATCCTTGACCTTTTCCACCGACCAAATGATAGCGCTCCATTTGCCATGGGAACTGGCCAGCGCCGCGCCGCATAAGCCGCCGACCAAGGCGTGTGTCGAGCTGGATGGCAGCCCGAGCAGCCATGTGAGGAGGTTCCAGACGATCGCGCCCAGCAAGGCGCAAATGATCACCTGTGGCGAAATGAATTGTGAATCGACCAAGCCGGAGGACACGGTTTTTGCCACTGCATGGCCGACCAGCGCGCCGATCAGGTTGGTGCTTGCCGCCATCAGGATTGCCTGGCGCGGGGTGAGCACCTTGGTACCGACCACCGTGGCGATCGAGTTGGCGGTATCGTGAAAGCCATTGATGTACTCAAAGGCTAGGGCGATAAAAATCACCAGGAAAATGATCGTGAAACTCATGCGGTGGCGGGCTTCAGGAGTTTTTCAAAACGATTTGCGAGACGATGTTGCCGGCATCGCGGCAGCGGTCGATGACTTTTTCCAGCAAATCGTACAAATCCCTCATGGCCATCCCTCGCAAAGGCTCAACGGACCCGGAATAAATCTCCTTTAAGTGCCCCAATACCAACTGGTCGGCACGTCCCTCCAACTCCTGCATCTTATCATTCTCGGCCTTCACGTCCTCCAGCCTCGGATTCCTGGCCAGCATGTCCACCATCCGCACCACCACCAGTGCCGCCTCCTGCGCAATGGCCATCTGCGGCGCAAAATTGTCCGCCTCCACCAAGTGATGCATGATTGCGTAGCGCTCGCCGAATTTTTCAACGGTCTTCGGAATCCGGTAGAGCGCCTTGGACAGCGCTTCAATGTCCTCGCGGTCCAAGGTCGTGACGAATACCCGGACGAGTTCCTCGGCGATGGTTTCGGCGTTCTTTTTTTCGTTGCGCCGGGCGACCGCCAATTCCGCCAGCGACACGTTGCCACCATTGCTCTC
>JBAXCM010000477.1:0-3773 GCA_037141475.1 Verrucomicrobiota bacterium
CTCGATTTTTGCCAAATCCGCCGGCACGATGACCATCGGCTTGTCGCTCAAGACGTTGTAGCCGGCTTGAATGGAGCGCAGGATGTAATCCGCCTTGCGTGAGTTGTTACCCGAAATGATCACCAAGTTGCCTTTTTTCTCATCTAACATCCGCTGCAGGAAATCCGCTCCGCGGCACACGTCCTGCTGCCAGTGGGTCGGCTTGTCGGCACGCGTGTTATAGGCATCGATGCGCTTGAGGTGCTGGTCGAGATCCGGCCCGTCGGGTGCATAGACGTGGACTATCGGGTCCACCTGCGGGTACTCGGCGGCCTGCACCAGGGCCGCATGGAAATGCCCGGGATCCAGCGTGATGAGCTTGACGGTGGGCGGTTCGGAAGCTGCGGCGGGCAGCAGCAGAGCCGCAGCTAGGCCTAGCCAAAGATGAGATAGGAAGACGGCAGGTTTCATGTTAGAGTGATTTAAACTGGGTGAAGCCGGCGAGTTTAGCGGCGTTGAAGGCACCGAATGGCGAGCGTTCAGGGCGGTTGAGCATGGCATTGGCCTCGTCGTCGTCGAAGTGTTCGGTGGCGGCATCCCACTTGAGGGGACGGCCCAAGTGCATGCCGATGGATGACATCAGGCACACCGAGCAGGTGCGGTGGGCGGCCTCACCGCTGGTCACCGCCGGCTTGCGCTCACGCATCGCCTCCAACCAGTCGAGGTGGTGGTTCCACTGCGGGCTTTTGTGGAGCTGGACGCCGTGCTTTGTTAGATCAACTTTAGCCAGGGATGGATCGCTGCTATTGAATGCCTTGGCGGCCTTTTGAGTGGCCGGTGGATCACTGGCGGTGGCTGGCGTGCCGCCGCGGCTAACCCAGATCCAGCCGTTATCACCCTCGAACAGGATGCCGTTAGGCAGTTCGTCGGAAATGGTCATGGAGATATTGTTAGGATATTGGAGCACGACGTTGTATTTGCCGTGGACGTTCCAGAAGCTGGATTTATCCGGGAAGGTAGCCTTGGCGATGAGGCTGACGGGGCCGCTGCGTTCGGTGTCGATGGCCCAGTGGGCGATATCGACGTGGTGGGATCCCCAGCCGGTGATCATGCCTGCGCCGAATTGCTCGAGACGCAGCCAGCCGGGGCGACCAAGCCCCTGTTGCGGATGGCAGCGGTCCTCGGTGTAATCCACGGTCGGGGTCGAGCCTAACCACGAGTTGTAATCGAAGGTGGCGGGCACCGGCATTTGCTTGGGATTACCGCCGCCGGGATCGATGGGCAAGCCGATCTTGATCGAGTGGATTTTGCCGATGGCACCGTTGCGGACAAGTTGACAGGCGCGCAGGAATTGTTCGGTGGACCGTTGTTGGGAACCGATTTGGAAGATTGTCTTTTTTGCCTGCAACACGTCACTGACAAGGCGGCCCTCGCCGATTGTGAGGCTGAGGGGTTTTTGGACATAGACGTCCTTGCCGGCGAGAGCTGCCTCGGCGACCAGCTGGGCGTGCCAGTGGTCAGGCGTGCTGATCATCACAGCGTCCACATCCTTGTTAGCCAGAATTTCCCGGTAATCCTGATGCACCGTGACGTTCGCCGATTGCTTGAGCGCTTTGGCATACGTGTCCTCGATGCGGGATTTTGCCAGACCTGCGCGTTTCAAATCGAAATCCGCCACCGCGATGAAGCGCGCCAACTGGGGCCATTTAAGTACCCCCGGCATGTCCATTTCGTTTGCGATGCGGCCGCAGCCGATCTGGGCGATTTGGATGAGTTTGGATGGGGCTGGCGCGCCAAACACGCGGGACGGGACGAGGGTAGGGAAGCTGATTGCAGCAGTGGTGCTGGCGCTCAGTTTGATAAAACCGCGGCGGCTGGTGGGGGATGAGGGATGCATGGGATAGTCGCGTTAGGGATGTTTTTCCGTGTGCAGAACCCACAGGATGCCACCGAGGAGGTGCTGTCTGAATGTCGGGTCCGAGTAATACTCAATTTTGTGGCCCAGTGAGGTGTAAAAGGCGCGTGCGCCATCGGCCTCATGGCACCAAGCAAGGGGAAATTGGCCGTTGAGTTGGCCGAGGTTCGGTTGGTTTGGGGAAAATTTTTCCAGCGGAGTGGATGAGTCGAGTGCCAGCAGGACCATGAGATTGGGGTTGAGGTTGGTGAAAAAATAACACTCATCGCTCCATTCCCAAGTCTTTCCTAGATGCGCCGTGGCGGGATGACCGGCATCCAGCACCTTGATCGTGAACTTTTGCAGCGGCGCATGCACCAGAAATTTCCCCCCCTGCACCTGTTGGAAATACGGCCAATCGCGTTCTGAACCGGTCGAGGAATGGATCCCGACAAAGCCCCCGCCTGCTTGAATATAGGCCTTGAAGGCCGCGCGCTGCTCATCGCTGGCGAAGGCCTCGTTGTTGGAATTGGCAAACACCAGCGCCTTGTACGGCTTCAGACTGGCCGCAGTAAACACCGCCGGGTCGTTCGAAACCTCGGCCTCAAAGCCGTTGGCAGCCCCAAGTTCTTTGATGGCTTTGGCGCAGGCAGCAATGTTGTCATGCACAAACCCCTTGCCGTCCTTGGTGAAATTGCGGGTGTAGACGAGCACCTTGTCCTCTGCCGATAGCGGCATGCTGGCTAGCAACAAAAGTGTGAGACTGGCAAAACGGAGGGATTTAGTCATGAGAACGGCTATGGCTGTGCAGCCATTAACGGCTCAGCATTGGCCAATCTTGCATCGGGAGATCGAACCGATCCGGCGAGCAGAACCAGACCTGCCGACTTTGTGGCGGCAGGCACCCTCCGGCGCTTAGAGCTTGGCGACCTTGCCCACATCAGGCTTTTGCCGGATGATGTTGGCGAGCATAGCCCGGCAATGGCCGTAGCCCGTGCGTTGCCTGAGGATTTCCGCACTGCGGGTGAACGACCCCCACTGGACGACGGTCATTTCGACCTGGCGGCTGCCCCAGACGTTCATCAGATCCTTGGTGGGCTCGTAAATATCCACCGTGGCATTGCCCGCAAGCGCCGAGCCGTAGTCGTCCACCACGTATAGGTAGGGCAGTCCGGAGATGCGGAAAACCGTGCCCACCGGGTAGAATGACCAGTCGGCAGCTGCACTGCGCACCCGGTCGGTGTAGCGCAACGGAGTGCCGGTGGCGTTGCTGTTGCCGTAAACAATGTGGTCGGCCTCGCTGGCTGTGTAGGCAGTCGTGCGGATGATCCGGGTGCGGTCGGCAAACGCGTACACCGGCATGTGGTGGCGGTCTTTGGGCTTGGTGGCCGCCGCAGCGAGAGTCTTCGCGCTAGGCGCAGCCGTCGGAAAACTCTCCGTGCGACTGAAAAAACTGCCGAACCCACCCAGGCCCTGAAGCGAAGATTTGGGGAGTATGGCTAAACTCGTGTTGCCGCAACTGGCAAGGAGTAGGGTGCTTAGCGCTGCGGCAACGAGGGGAAGGCGTCGGGAAATCATGGGTAATGGGAGAAAAATGATATCGTTTGCGTTTTTCGGACGTCCAGAACATGTAAATTCACTCCCCCCCCTACGCAACCCAAAAATTCAGCTGTTAGTAAAAACCTCGGTTTTTCCGTCGTAATCCGTTCATTGTTAATGGGTTATTTTTTGAGAAATATATCGATTTCGGCCAAAATTAGCGAAAGATTTGAATTTCAGTTAGAAAAAGTTGCAATTTTGAGGGATTTATATGTGTTGGGGGGAACTCTGCGGGGCGGAGGGAGACCCGGGTTTGTTGGGGGGGCTCCGCGTCAATAAAAATTTGGCGCTTGGCATGGGG
>JBAXCM010000478.1:0-3750 GCA_037141475.1 Verrucomicrobiota bacterium
CCACCGGCTTGGTCGGCCACTGGGCGTCCGGCCCGTCAAACTTGGCGGACTCGTCCGGATTCAGTCCGGCAGGCACCCATGACGGGGTGGCCGTGGGCGGCAATGCCTCGGCTCTCGCCTTCAATGCGGACGACGTGCCGGGCACGTTTGGCGGCAGTTCGTTCGACCTGCGGGCCGGCAACGTCGGCGTGCTGGTAGGGAACAGCGCCAACACCGATGGCGCTTATGTGAACACGTTCGACGACCCGCTTAGCAAGCAATGCACGATTGCATTTTGGGCCAAAGCGTTTCCTGACGTGTGGGGCCCATGGGTATCCAAAAAAGGCGAAAACGGTGCCGGTTGGCAAGTGCGCCGACACGCCACCGATTCGAACGCCTGCTTCACGGTGCGCGGAATCAACAATGATGACGGCACCAACAACGGCACCAACATCAATGATCTAAATGCGGCCTGGCATCACATCGCGGCCGTTTGGGACCAGGCGACCGGTACCCGCACGATCTATGTGGACGGTGCCCTCTCGTCCGTTGAAAAAAACGTCATCGGCCAGACGATGAGCCTCTCACATGATATGCATCTGATGCTGGGATCCCGGCAACAGAATCCCGACCCCAACTACGACGGATATTTTTCGGGCTTGTTGTACGACGTCAGAATCTATCAACAAGCGCTGTTCTCCAATCAAGTGCAAACCGTCATGACCACACCGGTGACGCCTCAGGCTCCCGATGCGAAGATTCGCAGCTTCGGCTTGCCTGGTCTGCCGGGTGTCATCGTGAATCCTAACATTTCATGGACTCTTCCGGTTGGCACCAATACAACGGCGCTGGCACCCACGTTCACCCTGACCGCTGGAGCCACCTGCACGCCTGTCTCAGGCACGACTCGGAATTTCACCACGCCGCAGACGTACACGGTCACGTCGTCGGATTCGCTTGTGACCACGGTCTATACGGTGACGGTTGGTGCCGGCAACAACTTCGGTGACGGAACGCTCCAAGGTTGGCATAACCGCGTCTGGGATGCCAGCGCCGGGGCCTGGGTGGATCTCGATCCGAACGTCATCACGATGCCAGTCGGCATCAATGGCGGGGTGATTCAACCGCCATCAGGTGATGATTATCTGTTTAGGGCTGTCGGCGGAGCCGTCCAACCGAATGGCGGTCAGAATGACAACCATCTCAACACGGTGTGGCTCCGCTCGCCACAATTCTACCTCAATGGCTCGGGAGATTTGACGGTGCAAATGGCCAAGGGCATGGCTCACGGCCCGGCACCCACCGATGACCGGTCCGTGCCTTACTCATCTCTTGCCAACGGCGGTTGGAAGGGCGTCGCGCTGCGGAGCGCCTTCGACGGTACATTTTTGCTAGCCAAACCCAGGACAACCGAAGGTGATGCAATGGTCACCGTGACGTTTACCACTGCGGAATTGGCACCCTTTGTTGGCATTGCCTGCACCTTGGACCTGATTAACTCGTGTAACGGCGGCTGGGGTTGGCTGATCATGGGCAATGTCAGCATTCCCGGTAGCGGTACACCACCCGTAGCAGTTGATCCGTTCACCTCCTGGATCACCACCCATTATCCGGGCTTGAGCGATAAATCCCCGGGCGGTACCCCGGATGGCGATGGGATTTCTAATCTAACTAAATTTGCGTTCGGCCTCATTCCCGGTAGTGGCGCATCGGTCAACCCAATCACCAGCCAGGTCGACAAAGCCACCGGCATGTTCCAATATACCCGGCGCTATCCGGCGGTGAGCGGCCTGACCTACACAGTGATGACTTCCACAGATCTCCTAACTTGGGTGACGGATGCCAGTGCAGGCCAGACGGTGGTTTCAGCGACGGGTGACGTCCAGACGGTGTCGGTGACGCTCAGTGGAGCCCTGCTCAGTACGCCGAGGCTATTCGTTCGGGTGAGCGCCCAGTGATGCCGCAGAAGTCAATTCATCGATCCTGATAGAAATATGCAAAGACCGGGAGCCAGTCTCCCGGTCTTTTTCGTCGGCGGATTTTGGCGATTCCTGGGCATCTCATTCCCTGAGTTCAGGAGAGTTTGTGCCCGAATGGCTTCGGCCGGGCGCATCTCTGATCGTTGCAAAAATCAGTTCCTCAGGAAACTGAAGGGGGGCATTGGCCATCGCATCGCCGCATTTTGCTCTCAAAGAACCTTGTAGTTGAGCCTTGTCCCGAATTTCGAAATAGGAACCACGAATCGCACGAATCTCACGAATTGAGAGTGGGCTGGAATCTCACATCACTGCACAAGAATGCCAGTCCCGCAGAGTCCGGAAGTGACTGATCATTCGTGGATATTCGGTGCAATTCGTGATTTGAACTACTGTTTTTGGAGGAATTGCAACTTTCGGAGATGCGCCCGCTTCGGCCTGTCCCCGATTTGGGGACTATTCCAAGTCGCTGCGTATCCTCTAGTTTTTTATGTCGGCTGTGCCATAAATCCAAAGTCGGTAACCCAAATTCCCCGGCAACCGGCAAAAAAACAACCATACATCATGAAAATCCTAGGAAGAATTCGGCAAACCAGAGATGATTTGAAATGCGTTCCGTTGGCTTCGGCGATTGGGGCTGCAGTGCTTCTCGGCAGCGCAACCATGGCCCGGGGAGATCTCGTCGGTCACTGGCTCTCGGGGGCTCCCAACCTCAGCGATACCTCAGGCTACCGCAGCGCAGGCACCCATGGCGGGGTGGCGGTGGGCGACAATGCCGGAGCACTAGCATTTAGCAGTGATGTGCCCGCCGGTTGCACTGGCGAGACATTGGATCTAACATCTGGAAACGTCGGTGTGAGCATTAGCAACAGCGCCACCGGCGATCCGGGCTATCAGAACACCTATGATGATTTGATCAGCAGCCAATTCACAATTGCATTTTGGGCGAAGGGATTTCCGGGGACATGGGGGCCATGGGTGTCCAAGCGCGGCGAGGACGGCATCGGCTGGCAGTTGCGCCGGATGGGCAACGACCCGATCGCCGGCTTCACGCTCCGCGGCGTGGATAACGATGACGGTTGGGGCAGCCCCATTAACGTCAGCAATAACCAGCCGATCTGGCACCACTACGCTGGCGTTTGGAACCAGTCCACCGGTACTCGCATGCTCTATGTGGATGGCGTGTTTTCCCATGTGGTAAACAACAACACCGCCCAAGTGATGAGCCAAGCTCCGGCGAAACACCTGGCGCTAGGGGTCCGCGAGCAGGGTGGTACTGGCTGGGAAAGCTATTTTTCCGGCAAGTTGTTTGATGTGCGCATTTACAACACCCCGCTCACCCAAAACCAAGTTCTTGAATTGCTACCGCCCACCACGCCCAGCGGCCTCGCAGCCACTCCAGGCAATGCCAAGGTCGGGTTGCTGTGGACGCCCAAGCCCGGCGCGACCGGCTACACTGTGAGCACCAGAAATACGGTCACTAACGTGGAGCAAATTGACACGACCACCGATGCGTTTTTCTCGAAGACAGGTTTGGTGAACGGCACGCTATATACTTTCAAGATTCTTTCGACCAACAGCATGGGCAGCAGCGCCTACACCAGCGAAGTGAGCACGACGCCGGTCCTTGGGTCGGCCAAGGATATTCTCAGCATGAATTTCAGCAGCTTCGGTCCAGCCACATTTGTCGGCACCAATATCATCAAGGACGTGCCGGTTGGCACGGACGTGACCACCCTTACCGCAACCTATTCTATATCCCCGTTTGCCACGCCAGACGCCGCCAACCCGTCCG
>JBAXCM010000479.1:0-3748 GCA_037141475.1 Verrucomicrobiota bacterium
ACGCGGCGGTTCCAGCCGCAGGTGTAGCCGTAGATGTCCACGCCGTGGCGCATGACGCTCATGGGGAAGATTCCATGCTCGTCGAAGCCGCCGAGTTCACCCAGCGGAATGACCGTTTGCTCGGAGACCCCGATCACCTTGCGCAGGTTCTTGTCCATGTCGACGAAGGCGATGTGACTGAGGAACTTGCCGTTGACGGGATCCAGCGCGCGGGTGGAAAAATAGATGCGCACGAAGTTGTCGAAGACCAAGGCTTGCGGCGATTGGGCAAACTGCACGCATTGGTTGGGCAGCGTGTGCTGCGTTGGATCAAAGATCTTGCCTAGTTTTTTCCATTTCATAGCCCTAGTCGGTTATTCGAGTTGTCCCTCCAGCGCGGCCAGGCCGAAGCCGTGCCGTCCGACCTGGTTGCCAAGATAGGCCAGCCAAGTTGTGCCATCCAGCTCGAAGACGTGTGGATAGCTAATCATCTCCGAGTCCCAGCCGCTGGCCGAGACATCGATGCCGGCCTTGGCGTCATCACGGTGCCAGTCTAGCAGATTAGTGCTGGAGGCATACCCGATGCGGTAGCCGTTCTGTTTGCCGCGGTAGTGGCTGCTGTATCGGTAGCAGAAAAACATGTGGTATTTGCCATTGGCAAAAAACACATCGGGGCTGGCCTGGGCCTCATCCTCCTCAATGCGGCTCTTGATCAAGTCTTGGTTGTGCTTGTGCCAATGGATGCCGTCGGCCGAGGTCGCCATGCGGATCTTGTAAACCGGTTCGGCCCGGCCATCGACGATTTTCCACTTGCGCCCGGCGATGTACCACAAGTACCAGGTGTCGTTAAAGCGGCGGATTTTCGGCCCGCTCAGGACGTAGGGTTCGTCCGGCGAATATGACAACACCGGGCCTGCGCCGAGCTTGGCAAAGCGATTGCCTCCATCATGGCTGATCGCCATGCCGATGGCCACGTTGAAGGGCACGGATTCGCAACGCGTCCAACCGGCATAATAGGCCCGCACTTCCTCGCCGTGGCGGATTACCGAAACCGGATAGGTGCCGAACTCGTCGAATTCGCCCGGTCCGCCCAGGTTGAGAATGGGTTGTTCGCTGACCCGGCGGATCTGGAACAGGTTGGCGCGATCCAGATCTACATAGGCGGAATAGCTGACATATTGGCCGTTGGCGTCGGCTGGTGGGCGGCAGGAAAAATACACGCGCACGAAATCGTCAAACATCAGGGTGGCGGGAGCTTGTGCAAATTCCCTCAACCAGTCGCGCCCCGTCACTTCCTGCGGTGTGAACACCTTGCCTATTTTATTCCACGTGAACATGGTTCAGATCAGATCGTAGTGAGTTAGGAGGCCGGGTTGAATGGCCTCGAGCGGGTTGAACATCATCACATCGATGATCGATAGCCATGGGACGAACGGCCCGCCTAACTGCGGGTATTCAAACTCTTTGGCCTGGATGAATTGCAGATCGACGGCCTGGGCGCGGAACGAGTCCCGCGAGTACAGATGTATGCCGCCAATCGCGTTGACATAGCGGGTCGCGCCGGTGGCCGCGCACAAGGCGAGCACCTTGTCCTGGCTTTTGAGCTCGTGATCTATCGTGATCTCGGACGAGATCCGGATCTCGGTGGCGATGCCGAGGTGCGCGCAGGTTTGCACAAGTGAGTGGTACAGAAACCCAAACAGGTTGTCGTCAGGATGGTACAAGATTTGTTCCAGCAGCGGAAATGTTGTGGTGAAGTGGGGCGCGCGCTGGTACGCGCCGCGGATCTGATTGAGCAGCTTGTCACGGTTGAAGTCCGCCGCGAGTTCGCGCTGGCGGATATGCAGCGAGTCCGAGGCGTTTTTCAAGGGCAGCGAGAAGAGCGCGTCCTTACTGTTGTGCAGCATGCGGTTGCGGTTGATCCAACCCTTCTTGGTGTATTTGATGTTGTCATATATAATAAACATATCCACCGCCGAAATTAGTTGGAAATAGCCGATGTAAGGAAAAAAATACGGCTGCATGATAGCGAGTTTCATGGCGTATCTATTGGTATCAATGAATGCATGTTATATGGAAGTGGTTACATGGGGTGGAATTCTAGAAATTCTCTCGCACAGGGCTTGGATTGCTTATGTATATTGATTAGTCAATGCTCTTGCAGCATCATCTTGCGAAAATGATGGACACAATCTCAGTCATAACATCAGTCTCTAGGTCAGCGAAGATCGGCAGGCACAGGATATGTTGGGAGATTTTTTCAGCGACTGGCAAATTTCCTGGGATGGCGGAGGGCAAGTTGCGGTAGGTTGGGAACTGGCTGCACAAGGGGTAGAAGTAACGGCGGGGGTGGATACCGACGGCCTTGAACTTTTCATACAGGGCGTCGCGCGTCAAGCCGTAGGTTTCGGCATCCACCAGGATTGGGAAATAGCCATAGTTGTGATCCACGCCTGGAAGATCGTGAAGGATGCGTATGCCGGGAATATCCTGGAGATTTTCCCGATAAAAGACCGCCACCTTTTGGCGCTTGGCGATTTCGCTATCGACGTACTTGAGTTGGAGCAATCCGTAGGCAGAGCGGAGTTCGTCAACCTTGCCGTTGGAGCCGGGAGCGACGACTATCGTCTCATCGGCAAACCCGAAGTTTTTGAGGAAGTCGATCCGCTTTTTCAGGGTCGGGTCGTTGGTGACCAGCGCCCCCCCTTCAAACGTATTGAATACCTTGGTTGCGTGGAAGCTGAGCATGGAGAGATCGCCCCAGTTGGAAACCGAGACCCCGTTTTTTTTCACGCCGAAGACGTGGGCGGCATCATAGAAAAGTTTGAGTCCGTAAATATCAGCGATTTTCTTCAGTTCCTCATGTTGGCAAGGATTGCCGTAAACATGCACCGGCATGATTGCGGTGGTGCGTGGTGTGATGAGTGACTTCACCTTGGCGGGATCCATTGTGAAAGCGTCTGGCTCGATATCGCAGAAGACCGGCGTGCAGCCATTGAGATGAATCGCATGGGTGGTCGCGACAAAGGTAAACGGGGTGGTGATGACCTCGCCCGTGATCCGCAGGGCCTGCATCCCCGTTTGCAGCGCTATCATCCCGTTGGTGAAAAAACTCACGTATTTGACGCCCAAATACTCGGCCAAGGCCGCTTCGAATTGCTGGTGGAACTGGCCGTTGTTGGTCAGCCATTTGGATTCCCAGATTTTTTCGAGATATGGGATAAACTCTTCCAAGGGCGGAAGAGATGGGGATGTGACGTAGATGGGCTTCATAAGAGATGTCAAAGGTCAGAGGGCAGAGGTCAGTAGGATACTACTGAGCAATGGCTGCTCGCTGGCGTCCAAGGTGTGAGTTTGACGCGGAGGAAGGCTGCTTCGATTTCGTCCATGCGAACGAACAAGCGAGCGGACAAGGAGGCGACCCGAGGCCGAACCTCCCTACCCTTCAAATGAGTGGATGGCGGTGATGACGCTTTGGGTTTGCGTGTATGTTAGATGCTGGCCGATTGGCAGGCTGAGGACGCAAGGAGAAAAACTGAAATGGGAAAGCTGAAAGCTGATATGAGGAGTCAGAGTTCTGGAAACGACTTGATGGCGTCCACGACCGTGGCAACGGCATCAGAAGACATGTGAGGACCTATGGGCAGGCTGAGAACTTGATTTGCGAGGATTTCGGCGATGGGGAGAGGCCGGAGGCCGGCGGTCGGAGGGCGGAGGTCAGGAGACAGGGAACTGGAGACAGGGGGCAGCAGAGAAGAATACGCGCCGC
>JBAXCM010000480.1:0-3744 GCA_037141475.1 Verrucomicrobiota bacterium
GTGTTGGGATTGCTGTCCGCGGCATAGACCATCGCGTCACGGTTCCCGCGCGGGTAGGTGATGAACACCGGCAGTGAATCCTGGTTGTAGGTGATCGTCGTTTCAAAGTAGTCCGGGTCGCTTGCGCGCAGCTTTCCGGTCGGTTGATTCGTGGACGATGTCACCGGAGTGCCGACCGTGGCACGACCGGTGAATTCATCGATCTGCACCGGCCTGTTGCGCGAGTCATAGAGTGAGGCGCTCACATTTCCGACGGGATCGTTGACGGTAACCTTGGTCTTGGCGAAGTGGTTGCCGGGGCCGGGGGTTTGCGCTTCATAGCTAACCACGGTGGGGGGATTGGTGCCACAAGAGGTGGCCACCAGATGGCGAAACTCCGGCGCGTTCGGGTCGGTCGTGCCAGCGTATTGGAATGTCTGCACCACGTCACCGGTGTTGTCGATGATGCTGGCCAGGTTGTGATTGAGGCGATCATCGCCAAAGCCGGTGGTGTAGGTGTAGTTAAGGGTTTTCCCGTTGGGGAAATCATTGCCGTTGGGGGTTCCGGTCACGGCGGGTGTAGTGATGCTCTTGAGGTCGCCCGCCGAGCCGCCCGCCTGGCCGCTGCCGTAGTAGGCATAGGTCACGGTGCGGCCGGAGAAGTCGGTGACGGAGGTCAGTTGACCGGTCCCGTTGTAGGCGAAGTGATTGACCCGGCCCACGGCATCGGTGGCAGTGGTGAGATTGCCGCTGTTGTCGTAGCCGAGGGTGAGCGCGTTGCCGTTGCGGTCGATGATTTCGGAGAGCTTGCCGGGAGCGATGGCGGCATCCATGGGGCGGAACACCCAGCGGCTGGTATCGGCAAAGGTGAGGGTGAAGGTGCTGCCGGAAAATGCGCCTTCGCGGAAAAACTCCGCGCGCCGGTAGGTGCCGTTCGCCTGATGGTAAAACTTGTCGGCCCGCCCGCTGCCGTCGTGGATGACGACATCGCTGCCGTCCGCCACCACCGATACATTGTAGGAGAAATCCCATCCGTTCCCCAATGGCGAACCCGCGGCGATGTGGCGCGAGCGATAGCTGCGGGCGACGATGAAGTCCGGGCCAAGCGGTGAGGAAATCGCGAGATCCACGGCATCGGTGGAGACTTCGCCGTGGGGGTTGATGTTCGCAGTGTCCTGCCAACAGGAAAAGCCATCTCTCCTTTGGCAGACGCGGTATGGCCTGACACCCGAGACAGCAGCGGCATACGGAACGTCCGGCGGGGATTCCAGGCTTTCCAGCGGCGTGTTTTCCACAGTCAAGCCGCGGTTCGCCACATCCGAGGATCTGCCGCTGCTTACGCTCACGTCGAACGCGCCTGCCGGGAGCGCGCCGATAGTCACTAACAGGAGTCCGGAGTTGACAAAGGTGACCGCGCCCGCCGCGCCGCCGACTTGCACCGTGGAATCCGGCGCGAAGTGCGTACCCGTCAGGTAGAACGTGCCGCTGCCGACGGGCAGATACGCTGGCTCGACCGAGAGGATGTGGGGAGGCGTCGGTTTCAGCCGGAAAAATTCGGAGCGCGCGGTTATCGGCACCACAAACGGACTGGTGGCCGACGGAACGTCGATCCAGTTTCCGTCGAGGTTTTGGGAACGCTGTAGGATGACATCCTGGCCGGACCATGTCAGGACCGCTGCCGAGCCGGACACGGCGATGCCCAGCTTCATGGGTTCATCCGCGCGGGCGTCCCATGCGACGAATGGGAAAACGCCTGCCAGCAGGAGTCTGGTGAAGCAGGCGGGGAGGAGTTTGGCAGAGATATGCTTGCAATATCGGGCGGGTGTCGGGTTCATGACGGGTGCAACAATTCGATTCCTTGGCAAAGGAGCAATCTGGGCTGGGACAGCGAGTTGTGGGTTACCAGCAAGCGCCAAAGGGAAGAGCGGACCGAAGCCAGCCAACCACCACCAGGTGGATTGGGCTGGGAACACGGGAACTGGGCGAGTTTCATGGCACGGATTGCCTAGGCAGAGCATGCATGGTTTCGGCCACCCGTCGATCAAAAAACGAGAAAAATCACAATAATTCTCGATTTGCCTTGCGGCCCATGGCATTTCGCACTAATTGTTCATGACGATTTCGTCAAATTTGACATTGATGGCGGTGTCTATCGCAGTAATCCGCTCCATTCAACTCCTCCCAAACGGACTTGCGAAAAACACAAGTGTCGCCAATGGAGTTTCTAATTTTCGTTGGACAAGAAAATCTCAGAAAGCCACAACCTGCCCATTGTTTACTACTTTCCCACTTTTAGCCCGCGATCTATATGATGAATCGAGCCATGAATCGTTTACGAAGGTCATCCGTCGTGGTCGTGCTTCTCGTCGCCTGTTGCATGAGGGTTGCCGCACAGGTGGACGAGGCGGTTGACAATCCCGGACTCGTCTTCACCGGCAGCGGGTCCGGGGGATACTGGTCGGTCGATACTACCCAATCCCATGATGGCGTGGGCTCTGCACGCAGCGGCGCGATCATCGGCAACCAGACTTCCTCGATGAATGTCACGGTGCAAGGTCCGGCCAATTTGGTTTTCTGGTGGAAGGTCTCCAGCGAGGCAAACTTTGATTTTCTCCGTCTTTTCGTGGACGGCGTCCAAGTCACGGCCATCAGCGGTGAAAAGAACTGGACACAAGTCACCCAAGCCATGGGTGCTGGGACACACACGGTGGAATGGCGATATACGAAAGATGCGTCCATATCAATTGGCGATGACGCCGGCTGGGTCGATCAGTTAGCTATCGTCCCG
Organism: Verrucomicrobiota bacterium; assembly: GCA_037141475.1. Lineage (GTDB taxonomy): Bacteria > Verrucomicrobiota > Verrucomicrobiia > Verrucomicrobiales > Akkermansiaceae > Luteolibacter. The sequence continues at coordinate 2,768 of JBAXCM010000480.1, forward strand.
CCAAACGCCGATGACGATCTTCACATTGACGGTCGGATCGCCTCGGTTTTCATCAGCCGCACGCTCATCACTGGAGTTCCGGCCAAGAATCGTTTCCAAGCGAATGCTTTGGTCAAGTTGCAACGCCTTGATGAGGCCGCCCTGCCACCCTCGGCGGCGGTCTTACCGGTGCGGATTAACTGGTCACTCACCGACATCAATCTCGGACCACCCGGAGTCGTCGAGTCGGGAACCCATGATTTCACCGTCCCTCTCGCCAGTCATGGTGGAGGAGTCACTCCCACTCCGGCAAGCGCAGTGCTTCAGGAAACCTTCGACGTCGGAGTAGACGAGCTAACACAAATTTTCCCCACCCATCTCTACACGCTGACTTGGAGCGCGACTTATACCGATTGGAATGGCGCTCAGGTCAGCATCGGCTCTGGCCAGATCGACAATTTCAATTTGATGAAATTCTCTGGAATCGTCCATGGCGGCGCAATCACCGCCCGGTTTGATGAAATTGGATTTTCTCCCAACACGGTCACCATGGATGGGACCGGCTACATGGTTACGGTGGACATGCCCGCCGACCACGCGTGGCTGGCCGACAATCCGGGTGCGAAATTCAGGATCAACAATCTCAACGTCCATTACGACCCGGCCACCCTGGACATTTCGATCATCAACGGAGAGCCGGTTTCGCTGGCTGATTTCGGCAGCGGTGCCCAAGGTGTGTCGATGTCCACTTCCGGAGTTAGGCTCAAATCGACGGGACTGGAGGCGGACAGCGTCAGCGTAAAACTCCCAGCCGGATTTGGCATCGCCACGACAGCGACGTCGCGGGTTTTAAGCGGTGAAATCCTCTTTGGAATCCAGTCCTTGAACGGAAGTGGAGTGCCGCTAGCATCTCCACTCACTTACTCTCCCGGTGGGAGCCTTTACCTCGTGCATGAAAAACTGCCTGTGCGCTATGCGACTTCCTCACTCACCTATGA